>JBNJDP010000001.1:0-102819 GCA_051744985.1 Chlamydiota bacterium
AATACGAGTAGGTGAAATACTTGAAAAACAGAAGTTGCTATATCACGACCTTGGAATTGAGCCGCCAACCTCGTTATGAGTTGGCGGGAATTCAGGTTGATAGGGAAAGGCAAAAGATTGATTGGAATCAAGTTTTACCTTCTTTACCTGGGCGTTCTCTTAACGGAGTAAAATGCCAGCATCAAAGACTTAAGCGCCTGCGTAAAAATTTATCATAAGAGGTCAATTTTGCTGGAACTCGTTGAGCTTGTCGAGCAAAGCTTGTAAGCTTATTCCGAGCTGCTGGGCAGTTTGTTCTCGATTTTCTTGCTGATTTTTTAGGGTGTCGGTAATCATCCTCTTCTCGATCTCAGGTAGAGTCATCCCAGATTGGGTATTTAAGGTAACATAACTTTCTAGGTAAAGGTGTTCGGGGGCGATGACTTGATCGTAGTCCATAACTACAGTGCGCTCGATGATATTAGCTAGCTCCCTGATATTCCCTGGCCAGTGGTAGTCGAGGAGCACTTTCTTGGCTTGAGGGCTGAGGGTTTTTATTTTTTTGTGATTTTCTTGACAGATCTGCTCGATAAAATACTCCGCCAGAGGTATGATATCGTCACATCGTTCTCTTAATGGTGGTAGATGGATAGGAATGACGTTGAGGCGATAATAAAGATCTTCCCGGAAACTTTTTTCGGCGATAGCTTCATGTAGGTCTCTATTAGAAGTAGAGACTATCCTGACATCGACATTGATAGGTTTGGTGCCTCCAACCCTCTCGAACTCCTGCTCTTGGATGAGGCGTAAAAGTTTGGCTTGGAGGTTGATAGGGATTTCGGTGATCTCGTCGAGGAGAAGAGTACCTCCATCAGCTAGTTCAAAGCGTCCAAGTCGTTTGGTGTTGGCGCCTGTGAAGGCTCCTTTTTCATGTCCAAAAAATTCAGATTCTACCAAGGTGTCGGGGACGGCAGCGCAATTGACCTTGATGAAAGGGCGCTGAGATCGTGGAGAGTTAGCATGGATAAAGTTTGCTATTACCTCTTTACCTGTGCCTGATTCTCCGCTGATAAAAACCGCCGCATTGCTATTGGCGACGCGGCGCGCATCACTCAAGATCTTTTGCATAATAGAGCTGTTGGCGATAACTTTATAGCGACCTCCTGATTGCACCTCTTGTCGAAGGAAGTTGTTTTCTTCGACTAATGCTTGATGATCTTGGGCTTTTTGGAGGACAGCTTCGATGGTGTCAGGAGAAAAAGGCTTAATAAGATAGTTGAAAGCTCCTAAGCGCATGGCTTCAACGGCGTTTTCGATGCTCCCAAAGGCAGTGATGATTACTATTAAGGTGTTAGGAGCTATTTCCCTAGTTTTTTTAAGGACTTCCATTCCGCTGGCTTTAGGCATCTTTAGGTCGGTGATTACCATGTCGAAAGTTTCTTTTTTGAGGATGTTGATAGCTGCTAACCCGTTGTCGGCGGTGGTAACCTCGAGATTTTTGCGCTCTAGGGTTTCGGCCAAGAATGTCCTGATTAAGAGCTCATCATCGACAATCAGCACTTTTTCTATGGGCATGGGGTGCTCCTGGTTTTGGGTATTTTAATAGTAAAGGTTGTCGCCCCTGGCAGAGAGGTTACTTCTAAGGTTCCTCCATGAGCTTGGACACATTTTTGAACTTCGGAAAGGCCGAAGCCGTTACCATGGTCTTTAGTAGAAAAAAAAGGCGAAAAGATCTTTTCTTGGATGTCGGGGGGGATTCCAGAGCCGTTATCGCTGACAGTTACAATAGCATGGTTGGTATCTTCTGATAGCGCTATCACAACCTTTCCTTCCTCTTCGATAGCTTGAGCTCCATTGACGATAAGGTTGAGCAGTGCTCCTTTGAACATTTCAATATCTATGCTAGCATATATAGGATTTTCAGGGGTCTTGCAAATAGTTTCAACTTCTTGGGTTAGCTCTTGGTCGGCAGCCACTAGATTACTAAGGTTGGTGATGAGATCATTTAAAGATGTTGTTGTTAGCTCTAACTTTACTCTTCTGGAATAATGCAAAACATTGCTGACAAGGTGGTCTAAGCGTTCCGTGCCGCTGACAATGTTGTCAGCCATAGCTTTAAGTTTTGGGGAGTCGGCTAGATCGCGTGATAAGAGAGAAGCGAACCCCCTAATGCCTCCTAGGGGGTTGCGAATCTCATGGGCCATGGCAGCCGCTAGCTCTCCCAGTTCCTGTAGACGATTGTGGCGATTGGCCATCGTTTGGAGGTGGCGAATTTCGCTAACATCTCTTATAACCACGATAATGCCGTTGTAACTTTCTTGCTCTTGTTCTACATAATTAGTAGAAATCTCAAGCTCTTTAGCGGCTCCCGACAGTTCATAGGTGATATGGTGACCGGAAAATATTTGCTTGTCGTGCAAGGCTTTTTCCATCGAAAATCCAAAGCAACTATCGCTAAAAATTTCGCTGAACGAGCGCTGTAAAGCCTCTTGCTTGCTGTAACCCAAAATAGATGCTGCCGCTCGGTTGAAGAGTGTAATGACTCCTCGCTCATCGATAAAGATGATTCCTGATGGAATGTTAAACAAAATACTTGTCAGGTATTTATTGGCATCGTTAAGCTGAAGATCTACTGCTTGAAAGTGTTCTTGTAAAGCTTTATAAGAATCTTGCAGGCGCATAGCTTCTTTAGTAAAGTGCTCGAAAGCCGAAGTCAGCTTAGCAACCTCTTTGGAAGGTTGGTTGACGGCTTCGGCGGTATCTTGGTGGTCGTGGGGCATAATATTCCTTTTATGGCTCACCATGATATTGTATGTAAAAAGGCAATTTCTTCAAACCTAAGTTGCCTCATCTTAGGTTAAAAGAAAATTTATAGCAGAATATAGCTGGTATAACACATGATGGTTATTTAACATAGGAGTGTATAATGAGGAGATTTTTGATGCTCATGGCTTTGATAAGCCTGGTATTAGGAGGAGGAGCTGCAGGGGAGGCTTCCGAAGAGCTTTTAACTCCTCAGGAGATCAGGCCGATAATGAGGGAATTTTTCCGCTACCATATCGACCGTAAGGAGATCTCTCCGCTCCTCATCAAGCGCTCCTTTAAGATTTACCTGGAGATATTTGACCCTCTGAAACTTTATCTGTTGAAAGAGGAGGTAGAGCCTTATATAAACCCCGACCCTATTTTTATCAGCAAGGCTTTAGCCGATTACCGTCAGGGTAATTTCGAATACTATTTTGCTTTGCAGGATATGATTCAGGAGGCTATCCAACGAGCTCAGCGGATAAGGGAGGATTTAACGAGTCATCCCGAGGTTTTATTTTATGAAGCGGATAATTTTGATGAAAATACATTCGTCGATAGAAGTGGTTTTGCTGAAGGTGAATCAGAGATCTATCGGCGTTGGAAAAATAGGTTGCTTGCATTTATTAAATTGGAAGAGGATGTCTTGGATCGACCTTTGTCAGAGGCTGATCAGCTTAAGATTTTGGAGTTTTTCAATAAACGTCAGCGAGGGCATGAAGATTCCTATATGGTCGAAGGTGCCCACGAGGAAAGCTGGGTGACTACTATGATTTTAAAGTCTTTAGCACGTAGTCTCGATGCTCACAGTGCTTATTTTACCCCTGAAGAAGCCCGTGAAATGCGAACACGCCTGGAAAAAGATTTGCAAGGAATAGGTGTGGTTTTGCGGGAAGACTTAGAGGGTATCGTAGTTGTTAAAGTCATTAAAGGTGGAACGGCACAAGAAAGTGGTAAAATTCAAGCGGGAGATATTATCGTTAAGATTGATGGTAAGGATATCCGGCAGGTTCCTTTATCAGAGGTCTTGGAGATGCTCAGAGGGAAATTAGGGACGGAGGTCGACTTGACGGTAGTTAAAACTACCTCGGGTAAAGAGCTAACAGTTCATTTAAGTAGGAGGGACATCGTTCTTACTGATGAGCGGGTCGATAGTGAAAATTATACTTGCGAAGGTGGTAATATTGGTGTTTTAACCTTGCATTCTTTTTATGAAAACCCCGAAGGGGTAGGCGCTGAGGACGATATCATCAGCGCTCTAAAAGACCTTAAAGAAAAAGGTAATCTCAAAGGGTTGGTATTAGATTTGCGTCAGAATCGCGGAGGTTTTTTGATGCAAGCTGTTAAAGTGGCGGGATTGTTTATCACCAATGGTGTGGTGGTTGCTTCACGCTACTCTAATGGTGAGATAAAATATTTTCGCGACGTCGATGGGCGTAGTTATTATGATGGACCTTTAGTGATTTTGATCTCTAAAGCATCGGCTTCAGCAGCGGAAATAGTTGCCGATGCTCTGCAGGATTATGGGCGAGCCATCATCGTTGGTGATGAGAGGAGCTATGGTAAGGGCACTATCCAGCATCAAAATATTACCAGTGGCAGAGATGAGGACGCTTTCTTTAAAGTCACTGTCGGTCGTTACTATACAGTTTCGGGGGAGTCAGCACAAATAGGAGGTGTGGAAGCGGATATTATCATTCCTACCGAATATTATAATCGAAATATTGGGGAAAGATATCTCGACTACCCTCTTCCCAGCGACTCCATACCCCCGTCCTATAGTGATACTTTAAGCGATGTTAGCCCTGTAGCGCGTAAGTGGTTTAAGAAATATTACACCCCAACGTTAGAAAATAAAAATGATTACTGGGAAGGTATATTGCCGACTTTGCGCCGCAATAGCCAAGAGCGCCTTGATGAAAATGATAATTATAAGCAGTTTTTAAAGAATTGGGCTGATGGTCAAAATTTACCATCGGAAGCTAGCTATGGTGCTGAAGATCTTATAAAGCTCGAAGCCATTAATATTGTTAAAGATATGGTATTCCTTAGATCTCAAAAACAAAACCATGCTGACATTACAAGCGGCAGCTCCCACGTTGAGGAAGAAGATTAGGGGGGCATCACGGTTAATAATGGTATTAATGCGATAAATCATTGTGTAAAAAAAGAGATCTGCGGTATAGTGATAACTTCATTTAGTGGCCAGATAGCTCAGTCGGTAGAGCAGAGGACTGAAAATCCTTGTGTCGCCAGTTCGATTCTGGCTCTGGCCACTTTCTTTTTTTTATATACCCGCTACAACTTAAACGCTTAGGCTTACGCTGAATGGTGGTTGTATTCCTGTTCTGGGTTTTGTTCGGCAACTTTTTGTGTTAAAGGATAAATTTTTGTCGTAGCAGCCTGCTTGATAGCTCGTTCTTTTTTTATCGCAAGAATGGTGCTGGTTATGGAAAGCATAATTCCTGCTACCAAGAATGTAGGAGGTATCATCTGTACCCCTCGGGCAATTATGCCTTGGAATAAAACCGGAGAGATAAATTCTCCTAAGTAGTAGAAAAAAAGCATTAAGCCGATATAGCGTCCTTTTTTTGCTGGGTCGGTCTTATTTAAAATCCACATCGTAGCTGTAGGGATATTTAGGCCTATTCCTAATCCCGCCACACATAATCCTAGGATTAGCTGAGCTAGGCTCGCCGATAGGCCTATGATAAGATATCCAGCGCCAATCAAGAAAATAACGGTACGAAATAACTGGCTAGGACTCCAGTGGCTAAAGAATTTGCGACATAAGAGGCAGGAGCTGAAGCCTGCAATATTGACGATTGAAATAATAATACCCGTGGTTTGGGGGGCAATGCCGAAACGCTCTTGAAGGAGAAACGGTAGCTGGGTAGGTATGAGGTAACATAAAGCTACTAGCAAGGAAAGCCCTGTTAAAAAAGAGAATATTATCCAGAGGGGAGTTTGGGGTGAGGGAGTTGTTATCCCTTGTTTGGTTTGGGAATGTGAACATTGTTTGGCTGCAGTAGCGGCTGTAGGTAAGTAGCGGATGTGTAAGATCAGCAGTAGCAAGGCTACGCTGTATAAAGCAAATGGCGCTTGCCAAGAGATGGTTGACAGGAAAGATCCGATGTTTAGGAATATCACATCGCTTAACGCTAAAACAGCAGCTTGGGCTTTGAGGAGGCGCTTTTTTTCTTCTTCGGGAAACAGCTCTGAAAAAAGAGCTGTCACTGAGGTCATCGTTCCTGCAGCAGCGACGCCGAGTAAGATGCGTGTAGCAAAAATAACCTTGATACCCGTTAATATCAGAGGTGCTAGCCCACTTACGCCATAAAGCAGTGCAGATCCTATCAAAAGCTTTTTCTTGGAAATCCTGTCCCCAAGCTCTCCACTGATAGGGGAAAGTAAGGCAAATGATAATGCAGGAGCCGTTAAAGCTAGCTTGGACCAAAACATCATATGGGGTGTTTGGGAGCTGAAGTGCTCGGCAAGAGCAGGTAAAGCCGGCACTATGGGAGCCGTAACTAAAACTGCTAGCATAGAGGTTATCAAAAGAACAAAGGAAGTCATGTTTTATAGGGGTTAGTTGTTGAAAGTGCAAATATTTTAATACAAAAAACTATTTTAATAAAAGAATAAAATTGAAATTCCCTAAAAATGAAGGAGATAGTTTGTGCTGTTTGTAAACAAGCTTTTTCTTCTTGAAAAAGAAGGGCTTACGTTTTACAATTTACTTTTCCGAACCTTCAAGAGGAGTTAAACAATTGCAAAGCGGAGCCATATTTTATAAGAATCATATTGATAACATTTTATCTAATCACCGCTATCCTGATAGCTATAATGCTTATTTTCAGGCGGTGGGTTTTTTAGCTTCTCGCCGTAGCAGCTCTATGGAATTATTGGGAAAGGAAATTCACCATAACCTTCGTTCACGTAATGTTGCTCCATCTTGTGATTATCTTCGAGGAAGGATCAAGGCTTGCCCTAATTTAAGCGAAGAGCAAAAAAAGGAGTTGGGAATCCAGCTTTTATCCCCAAGGATTCAACAATTACTCCACACTCCGCCCTCCTATCCTAAGAATGAATGGGAGGAACTTCTTTTAGGCTGAAGGTAACTAAATATTTTAAACCTGTAATAGGAGAGACGCTATGAATAATATCACTAATCTTTTTAATCCGACAAGCTGGTCTAGCATTAATGCAGCAGTGCGTTCTATGGATTATCAATCTTTATTTGCTGCTAGAGGTGCTGTAGAGGCTGCTAAAGCTTCACAAAAAAACCCGAATATTATGGTTAAGCCCATGGCTTTTCCAACAGCTTCTGCTGTAATGGTGTCCCAAAAATTAAGAGAGCTTCCTTCTGATGAATTGAAGAAAGCCCAAGCTTTAGGGATACCATCTAAATTGGATAAGATAATAGGTAGAGACCCCCAAGCTTCTTTGGGTGGTAGAGATATTACAAATATATCGTAGGATAAAAAAAGCTCTTTTAGCCTAAGGCTAAAAGAGCTTCAATGCCGACGACTGGAATCGAACCAGCACCTTGCTCGCGCAAGAGTAGAGTTTGAGTCTACCGCGTCTACCAATTCCGCCACATCGGCATTTTAATTGATAAGCATCAAATATATCAGAAGCTGCTTTTTTGTTAAACCATCATTTGCTATCTTAGCTTCAAAAAATTTCAATGAGTGATCATGAGTGCTGCCCCTATTGCTGTATTTTGTTTTAATCGCCCGCATCACTTGCAGCTAACGCTTGAGGCTTTAGGGCGGTGTCCTGATTACTCTGATCATCTTCTATTTATCTATTGCGATGCCCCCCGCAATGAAGGTGATCAGATAGCTTGTGCTGCTACCCAAGCGGTGGCTCATAAGTGGTCTGAATTGTATGGAGGAAAAGTTATCATCCGTAGCCGTAATATGCGTTTTGAAAATCTGGTCGAGGGGATCAGTGAGATGTGCGATAAATTTGGTAAGGTGATAGTTATCGAGGATGATATCATCGTTGCACCGGATTTCTTGGATTTTATGGAAAAGTCTTTGACCAAGTATGAGCATGATGAGCGGATTTATATGGTAGGGGGACATATGTACGATGGCATGCAATCTTATCCTAATTCTACTTATTTTCTTCCTCACGCTTACATCTGGGGCTGGGCGACGTGGCAGCGGGCATGGAAAAACTTTACCTTTAACCCCCAAGGAGTCGATGATCTTTATCATGATAGACAGCTACGTCATCGTTTTGATTATTATCGACACCGTAAACATACGGAATGTTTAGAGACGGCCCTCAATGCCGATCCGCCTCATTCATATGCTTGGGATATTTTGTGGTCGTATATTATCTTTAAAAATCAGGGGTTAGGTCTCTATCCTTCGCACAATTTAGTGTGGAACTCCGGAATAAAATGTGGTGCCCATGGTGTTGAGAAGCTTCCGTCCCTCGAAGGGTATCAACGCTTTGTCCATGGAAAGGCTTCTTTAGCTGACTATCATAAACCGCGCTTGCCTCATAACTGGAGCTTCCCCGAAAAGACGGAAGTCGATCAGGAGGCTTTCGATCGCCTTGTCAATCTTTTTAAAAAAGATAACTTTCGAAAAAAATGGTCGCGTAAAATTTATAAAAACTATAAAAGATTATTAAGAGGCTGTAAATTTTTATTAGGAGGTTTTTATGGAAGGTCTTCCCGTTAGTAACGAGCGCTTTAATTATTTTTTACCAGAATCTTCTTATGAGCAAGAAGAACAGGGGTTGATTAAGATGGCAGGAGATAGAGGTGTCCCCTTATCCCTCGAACAAGCCCACATAATTCGTAAAGAAGGTGATCAAGCTTTTTTGAGGCTAAGAGAAACTTTTTCCGGCGATAGGGTTGATTGTAGTGACCTGCATGCAGCAGTAACATGGTCCGGAGGGGGAGGTAAGGGCAAGAATTCTATTGCCATGGGGGCATTTTTGGAGCAAAAATTAGGCGGCAAATTAGCTGAAAACTCCCATGTTAAAATGATGGCAGGCACATCGGTAGGCTCTTTCTTTGCTTTGGGGTTGACGAGAGCTGATGAAGATGGTAAGCCGAAATTTAGCTGTGAAGAGTTTTTGGAGACCTTTGATGAATTTGGTCCTGATATTTTCCCCAATGGCCCTCTTACAAAGCTAAAGCGCTTATTGACAGGAAGGGCCTTTGGTATACTTAGGCCTAAGTATTCTAAAGAGCCTTTGTATGCTTATTTAAAGCCATTAGTAGGGGCTGATAAGCTACAGGATTCCCCTATCGGAGTTATGATCAATGCTGTTCCATTAGAAGATGAAAAACCTTTAGAAGAATTCTCATTTTTTCCTGGGTACCCAGAAGAATCTTCTAACCCAGAATGCTTGGTATGGCAGGTAGCGGGAAGTAGTGCCTCAGCACCTTCGTATTTTAGTCCTGAGAAGGTTAAAATGGCTGATGGTACCGAAAAAAAATATAGTGATGGTGGTCTTACTGATAATGATTTATCTGATAATGCTGCTGCCAAGATGCAGCGAATGTTTCCGGGGAAGAAGATCCTTATCATTTCGATGGGAACAGGTGAGCACAAAATATTTTCTCAAGATTCTACAGTTAAAAAAGTTGTTTCATTCTTTGCCAATCATTTGGGATGGACAGGAGGTGCTTTGTATATGTTAGGCTTTAAAGGTCTTATCGACAAACTGATGAAGAATGACGAGATCTCTTCTGATTTATTGCATGACCAGGCTCAATGGAATGATAACCTGACTGTTTTGAAGCTGCAGCCTCCGTTTTTTACAGCTAAGCAGGCTGATATGGCTAACACTACTCCAGAGATACTCAAAGAAAGAGAAGTTATATCTTTATTATATATGGCTGCCGTTAATAAAGGGGGTAGGCTTGATGAAGCTGTTATAAAACCTATGGCAGCTGCGCAGGAAACTCTGGCTGCAACAGCTTAAAAATATATAGCACAATTTACATTGTGAACTCAGGGCGTGCTATAATGGAGCTTTAGCTGGCATTATGCACGCCTTTTTACCATCTTTACCAGCGCAGGTAATTGTAAAAAGCTTGCTCCCAGTTGTAGTAGACCCTCTTATCAGTATCACGGTCGCGACGCACTTGTATGCTAATGTAAGGGTAAGGGTGGTCATTGTCGAGGTCGCGGCCTTCATCATCTTGAAAAAGTTTTATAAAAACTTCTCGGTTATACCATGGCGGGGTGGAAACATTGGTGTCGGGCTTGGTGTATCTTTCAAATTCGGTATAGCGGCTGTCACTCTGGTAATCTTTGCTGCTTCGAAAAAACTCGAAGATGAGGTCGACGACTTTTTGAGGGTCGTCTTCGAGGCCTTCGACGTAAAAGTCGACCTCCGCACCTATCATATGTTTGGAAGTTCTATTATAGGAAGAATCATCGACATAGGTGTTGTGTTGAGGACAGCGATGACCGCATGTTACCACGACCTTTTTATGAGTAGCTTCTTGCAGGTAGTTGAGGATATCGGTCAGGATAGGATAAATAAATTCCTTGCCTTCGCGTAAGGGCAAGCTGTGGCCTTGAGGACCCTGACAATCCTCTCGGCGAATGAGGTCGCCGTTATCATTTTTGAATACGATCACTTTATTACGAGGATTGCCTTGGCATCGGAAATATTCCTTGGTAATTTTAGGGTGGTTGCCTATTAAGACTTGTTCCCAAGGGTAGCTATTGCGGGGATGAGGAACTAACATAGGGGGCTTATATTGCTGATCATCGTGATTTCTAGTGATGGGTTCGGTAATCCGATTATTTTTTCTTATTTTTTTGTATTGCGAATCTTCCAATCCCGAACATGATGTTAATACAAGTGTCGCCATTAAAATTGCTGCTAGTCGCATAATCGTTCTCCTGGTATATTTGGCGGTAAAAGGATTATTGTATGGATTATATTGACAAATACCAACTATTTCTTTTGGATTTTGACGGGCTGCTAGTTAACACAGAAGAATTGCACTATAAGGCTTATCAGCAGTTGCTGGCCAATCACGATTATAAATTGCCGTGGAGTTTTGCACAATATTGCCATATTGCCCACTACCATTCTGACCTTATCCGCGACAAGATATATGCTGAGTACCCTGCTCTAGAAGAGGAATATCCGCGGTGGTCGACGTTGTATACTGAAAAAAAGCAGATATATTCTGGCTTGGTAGATGAAGGCGCAATAACGTTAATGCCGGGAGTGGCAGAATTTTTAGGGGTGTTGAAAGAAAAAAATGTTCAACATTGTGTGGTAACTCACTCTCCCAAGGAGCATATCGAAAAGATACGTCACCAAATACCACTGCTTAATACTATTCCTCACTGGTTTACTAGAGAAGATTATGGGAGGCCTAAACCTGCCCCTGACTGCTGCTTGTCAGCTATGGATTTTTTTGGTGTAGACCCTCAAGATACGGTCGGCTTAGACGACACCCCTCGAGGGATTCAAGCTCTGTTAAATGCTGATGTTCAGCCTATCTGGGTGACAGCTATTGATTATCCTGATGCTCAGGATTACCTGCGTCAAGGGGTGCTTTATTACCATAGCTTGCCTGATTTGATGGAACTTCAATCATAGCTTACTTTTGCCAAGAACAATCCTCGAGCGGGTGCGACCATAGGAGCTAGTTGGCGGTCTTTGGCTTTTAGAAGCTTGGGGATCGCTGTTGGGGGGAGCTTTCCTCTAGCAACTTCCAGGAGTGTGCCGGTGATATTACGGACCATCTTGTAAAGGAAGCCGTTGCCTTGAAATTCAAGCCTTACACCACCTTCTTCTTCAATAGCGTCGATCCTGAAAATCGTCCTCACAGGGTTGCGGGCGGCGCTACCTTGGTATGCTTTGTTGGCAAAGGTTGTAAAGTCATGGGTTCCTATAAATAGCTGAGCACCTTCCCTAAGCATGTCGAGGTTCAGAGGGTATTTTACCTGATGACGATATTTATAGGTAAAAGGGTTGGCGACAGGGTCTAGGTGAAGGTGGTAGTAGTAGGTTTTGTTGTGAGCACTATATTGGGCATGAAAATCGGGATCGGCTTCTTCAATGGACAAGATTCTGATATCATGGGGCAGGAGACTATTCAATGAACGTAGGACTTTTGATGTTGATAGAGGATTTTCGCTGGTGAAGTGGGCGGTCTGTTCAAGAGCATGGACACCGGTATCGGTCCTGCCGGAACCTATAACCCGCACCTTTTGCCTGATGATAGTCGCCAAGCTTTCTTCGATTTTACCTTGGATAGAAACTTGATGGTCTTGGACTTGCCAGCCGCTATAGTTGGTACCGTCATAGGAGGTTATGAGCTTGTATTTCATGATTCTCCCGCAATTTGTTGGGCTACAGAAAGATCTTCGGGGGTAGTGATCTTGATATTTTTGCGTGAGCCCTCGATAAGCTTTACTTGCTCTCCAAGAAGCTCTGCTAAAGAAACATCATCGGTAACCGTTAAGTGATGATGGTTTGCGTACTCAAAGCCTTTGCGTAAAAGATCTTGCCGTAGAGCTTGAGGGGTCTGTATTTCCCAAATGTGGGAGCGGTCGAGAGTGCTGCTGACAAAGCCATTTTCATCGGCTTGCTTAACGGTGAAAGCCACCGGCATCCCCACAGTAGCAGCTCCATATTCATTGACCGCGGAAAGAACATTTTGGACCATGGTGGTGGTGATAAAAGGTCGCGCCGCATCATGGATGCAGATGACTTCGCTTGTAGGGTTAGCCTCTTTCAGCCCGTTGTAGACGGAATCTTGGCGACGATGGCCCGGCGAAGCGAACTTTACGTTGTAGCTGGAGAAAATGAAGCGGTATTCTTCGGCGCATACCACGATGATCTCTCCAACTCCTAGGGATAGGAAAACTTCTAGGCTGTGTAATATAAGGGGCTTGCCATGCAGCTTCATAAACTGTTTTGGTATAGGGGCTGCCATCCTGCTGCCGATGCCTCCACCCAAAATTATTACACTAACATTATTCATCTCATATCCTTTTTAAATTTATTAACACTAGTTCGGGAGGAGCAAACCAGCGGAAAGAGGGGTTGCATCCTACTCCTCGGGAGATAAAAAGTTGTTTGCCGTATAAAGTTTTGTAACCGTATTTAAGCTCATGGTTTTTGATGGGAGTAAGCTTGCGTGCTAGAAAAGGAAGATTGACCTGGCCGCCATGAGTATGGCCGCTGAGGAGAAGTTCGCCGGGGTAATCTTGTAAAAGCTCAATACTGTCAGGATTATGGGAGATAATGATACCAGGGTAGTGGCTGTCATAGATTTTGAAGGCCTTTTCGGGTTGGCAGCGGCCAGCCCAATAGTCGCCTAAGCCACAGATGTTGAGATAAGATCCTTTAATCTTTACTTGATGACACTCATTCTCTAGCAAAGAGCAAGGGCTGCCTTCAAGAGCTTTTTTAAGTTGAGGGTGTAGTGTTAGCTCAGGAAGGTATGGAGGGTGACCTTTTTTGATGTTAGACTTGCTGAAAAGCTTTTTAAAGCCTTTGACGATAGCGGGCTGCTTTTTCTCAGGGTAGCCGTAAACTCCTTCGGAGGTTAGCGACACCCATTTATGGTAGTCGTGGTTGCCTGAGACGGCATAGCAGCCGTAAGGTGCTTGGAGGTGGTTGAGAAATTTTTGCAGTCGATAGGGGTTTTTAAGGTTGGAAAAGCGTAGGAAGTCGCCGCTGAAAATGATGAGGTCGGGAGCAAGCTGTCGGATTCTACGTTCTATCTTATTGAGGAATTTTTCGGGCATAGCATCATCGTAATGGAGGTCGCTGAAATGAAGGATGCTGAGCCCTGTAAGATCCGCAGGCAAGTTATCGATGGCTATAGTCCTTCGTGTGATGGTAAGAAGGCGGGGTTCAATAAAGCGAGGCCAGATACCTATTACGGAAACTATACACCATAGATCCCAGAGGATATTGGATATTTTATGAAATACTTTAGTAAGAATGTTGTTTTTCAAGATAGGTGCCTGAATCATAGATACTCCCTCGACGCTTTAGCTCGTAGGGAGTATGTGGTGATAATGTTAAGCTTAGGCTGTAGCTGTGTTAGAAAGATGGCTAGAGATTATGCTCGTCATTTTAAACATATCGACAGGCTGGGAAGAACCAAAAACTTTAGCTAGCTTATCATCAGGGTTGATATTACGCTTGTTATTAGCGTCTTGTAGGTTGTTGGCTTTGATATAGTCCCAAACTTTTTTAGTGATTTCTGTGCGGGGCATAGGACCTTCACCAACGACGGCTTCGAGGTCTTTACTCATGTATACGGGTTTCATAAAAGCCGATGGTTTTTTTTGGCTCATAGCTCTCTCCTTTATTAATGTTTTTTCGATAGACTTTCTTCAACAAAAGTTCTTGCTAAAGTGCTCTTCACTTCAGCAGTTAAGGTTGCTCAAAACGAAGAGGGGCATTTTATGGGATAGAGATAATTTTTCCAAGCAATACTTTATACTCGCGATTATGACCTCATCTTTTGAATCGCTATCAATTTCTATGATTAGCGGTTAGTTGCTAAAAAGTCGGTAGCATGGCACTCTGGGGACGTAAAATAAAAACTTAGCGCTATGGGGGTAAATATGATCTGTCAAAGTTTGCAGGAACAAGCTCGCTATTTAGATGAGTTAATAGGACGATTGTCGGAAGCAGAAAGCTTAGAAGATAAGATTGCGGTGCTGGACGGAGAACCTCAAGTAGGCGAAGTTCCCCAGCTTAGCTTGGAAGAAGAATGGATTTACAAAGCAATGATGGCCATCGGGCAGGATAAAGTCGTTTTTCGTGGTATTGCAGAGGTCTCTAATGATAAGCTATCAGCATTGTTGAAGCAGCTCAAAGCTATCGATGAAGCCTATCAAGCTATTGGGGGAGTGATAGGTTATCACGCTAAAGTGCTAGAGCTTCTAGCTCAACAAGAAGGAAAAGTTACTGAAGAAGAGGTCAACTACTATCCACCAGAAGGGGTAGACCTGAGTGAGGATAGCAAAAAAGTGCGTAGAGCATTGATAGGAGGGCTCGAATTTCTTCCCATGATGGGAGAGCTTTATCCTATTGGTGGTGCTGGAGATAGGCTGGGGTTAGTCGATGAAAAAAGTGGAGAGCCTCTGCCGGCAGCTAAGCTTAATTTTATGGGTAACACTCTGTTGACGAATATGATCAGAGATCTTCAAGCCCGCGAATACCTTTACTATAAGCTTCATGGCAAGCAGGTCACCACCCCTATAGCGATGATGACCTCCGAAGAAAAAAATAATCATCATCATATTGTTTCGATTTGCCGTGCCAATGGTTGGTTTGGCCGTGGCGAGGATAATTTTAAATTCTTCACCCAGCTTTCAGTGCCGGTGATCACTAAGGATGGCAATTGGTCGATGAAAGATATTTTAGAGCCTACCCTCAAGCCTGGTGGTCACGGCGTGATTTGGCGTTTAGCGAAAGATAACGGTATCTTTGACTGGCTTGAGAAGCAGCAAAGGTGTAAGCTGTTGGTCAGGCAGGTCAACAATCCCATGGCAGGCATTGATCATGGTATGATCAGCTTTGTAGGGGTGGGGCGCCAGAAAACTTTTGGCATTGCATCTTGCGACCGGCTGGTAGGGTCGCCTGAGGGTATGCTGGTGATGAAAGAACGTCGCCAAGGCCATAAATATTCCTATGGTATTACTAATATTGAATATACGGATTTCGTAAAAAAAGGCATCGAAGACAAGCCTGTAGCAGCGAAAAGCTCTTACTCTAAGTTTCCTTCTAATACTAATATCCTCTTTGTTGATATTGAGAAAGTACGCAAAGCTGTCGATAGTAATCCCTTGCCGGGGATGTTGATCAACCTGAAGAAGAAAGCTCCTTATTGTAGTCCTGATGGCACTTTAGAGCAGGTTCCAGCAGGGCGTCTTGAGACGACCATGCAAAATATCGCCGACGAATTTTCCGAAACCCATGATCACCAGCTGGAAGAAAAGGAGTGGCAGACATTACCAACGTTTCTGACATATAATCAGCGGCGTAAAACTATGTCGGTAACTAAAACAAGCTATCAAGGAGGCAATTCTTTTAACGACACTCCACCGGGATGTTTCTATGATTATCAACAAAATATTCATGAATTATTAACCCTCCATTGTGCTATGGAATTGCCTGGTCTTCCTAATGTCGAAGACTATTATTCTGACCGTCCTGCTTTTATAGGTGCCTATCATCCCGCTTTAGGGCCAGCTTACGATGTGGTGGCTCAAAAGGTTAGAAGGGGCCGGCTAGCTCCAGGGGCGGAGCTGCAGTTGGAGATTGCTGAATTGTTTCTCAATAACCTTGATTTGGATGGTAGTTTGCTGATAAAAGCTGATAATCTTACGGGTTTTGGAGGCTTTGAGGCGCCTGAGAAACTTGCTGGCAAATGCTTGTTGAATAATGTTAAAGTTTTCAATGCCGGCATCGACCATTCCGCTGATAATGTTTACTGGCAAAATAATATTTCTCGCAAAGAGTCGATGAAGATTATCCTTCATGGTAATGCTGAATTTATCGCCGAGAATATCACTTTCAAGGGTGATGAGCATATTGAAGTTGCCAGCGGCTTTAAGATGACAGCAAGCCAAGTAGGAGATAAGGTGCATTATTCTTTAGAACCTATTGGAGAACCAAGCTGGTACTGGAAGTACTCTGTCGATGATGATTATCGGATTGTCTTGTCCCGATAAAACTTAGGGCGATGAAATATCATCGCCCACATAAAAAAGTTTTGTTAGGCAGGTAATATTCTGGCCATCATAGGAGCTGTCATAGGAGTTAATGCCAACGCTGACCCAAAAGCTGCTGCTAGTCCGGCAACTTTGGCGGCAGTGCGCTTGCGAGGGTCTTCGATTTTTTCTGACATGATAGTAGTGAGCAAGGCGGTAGATCCAAAGATGGTTGCTACTCCCTGTTTTGATTTTACAAAATTGAAAGTAAGATGACCGGCGCCAGCAGCAGCACGACCTATTATCTTACCTGCATCGATGATTAAAGGTTTTACAAGCGTTACTACTTCAGAAGCAAATTGAAGAAGATGCTCTCCTGCAGATTTTGTGATCTGCCAATGCAGCTTGGCACTAGTTTTAGTCATATCCCAAAGATGGCAGCTTAAAACAGATATGGTTCTGCCTGCCCACTGGGCAACGACTTTGGAAGCTTCCAATGTATGGTGGAAACCATCGTTAACAGCGCGTGCAACAGATGCAATAGTAGGTTGAATATTCATAATATCTCTCCATAGTAAAAAAAAAGTTTTACAAAAGCACTAAAAAACACAATTACTAAAATTATGTTACTAATGAGGAGTATATCGGTGGGCTTTTTTTTGAAATAAAAAAATGCAGATAATAACAGAGATTAGGGAGAGATCACGGGTTAAATTATCGTTGGGGGAAATGGCAGCCATAGCAGCTCGCCTCATAATGTAGGCAATACTCTTTATGGATTTGGTAACAGCCCTGCTCTAGGTAGCTATTGCTGATAATGTTAGTTTTAGAGCTATCGCCGAAGAATCGCTGGAGAAGGTAACGTTTTTTCTTGCTTTTCGAGGCTGGGATAGCGCTGTAAAGCGTTTGGAAAGCTTTGATTTCCGGGAGAAGCTGATCTTTTTGGATTGCTCCGTAAAGGAGAGGAAGAAAGCTGTTAACGATAATATTGCAGCGCAGCTCCTGACCTATGAGAGGTAAAAAATTTGACGCGCTAGAGCCTTCGAAATTATAATGATGGTTCCAATAAGAGTCTTGGTAATCGGGTAAGAGTGTGCATAGCTTATGGTAAAGGCGACGCCCTTCTTTTATTGAATGACATTGGGGCCAAAAGTTCTTCCAAAGTTGCGCGAGGTTATAGTAGATACTATTAGCGTGGGGGTCTTTGATGAGCTTGACAAGGAGTGCTATGCGGCGAATGGGTTGGTTTAAGGGTCTGATAGAGCTGCTGACAAGGGGTAGCTTAGGGGTAACTAGGGGGATTCCCTGTAGAAGAAGTTGGAGCTTTTGGAAGTAAGGGGAAGCTTGCCATCGCTCGTAGTTGAAGAGGTTACAGCTAGCCATTGCTAAAGCTAGGAGCTGCTCTTCGGAAAGCTCCTGGTGGTCGGAAAGCCAGCGATGTAAGCGCAAAAAAGTTTGGGCATTATTTTTGTAGCCAAGAGCCATGGCAAACCCGACGGTGAAAGGCTCTTGGTAAGCATTATTAGTGAGGAACTTCTTTTTATCGGTGAGGCGACGATGGGCAGCTTTTTGAAGAAGGTCGGTAATGGCATGTTCCGAGCGTCGCCGAAAAATTTCTTGGGAGCATCGACCGCTGCCGGCGAATTTTTTATAGGGGTAGAGGTCTAAATCTATAAGCTGTACAACCCGCGCTAAAGGGATGGTCAAAATATCTTCGATAAATATAGTGGGCACTTTATGACCTTGAGAGGTATAGGTGGGAGAAGGAAACTTTGCCGACCATAAACATAGGTGGAGGATAACATTGTCATAGTTAGGGTCATGGTGATGGCCATGGTAGCTCCAGCTTTCAGGGCGCAGGTGGATCTCGATATCACCTCTGATAAACTTATCGCCGACTTTGAGGTGGGCCGCGCGAAAGTCGGGGCCGGCTTCAGAGTTCCAGATGCCGCTAGAGATAACTTCGACAGCCTCTCCTGAAGGCAGTTTTAGTTTTCGGAAGTATTTTTGCTCCACCCACATAGCATGGAGATGTCTTTCAGTAAACTTTTCTAACCCTTCCGGAACTTCTTTGGTATAGGAAGATTTTGTTTTCATCGGATCGTGACTTTTTTATTAATAGCTTGTATATTTATGGTGTACTAAAGTTCACAATTTAATGTTAAGGTGTTTTTCATGAAGGAAGAAGTCAAAGCACTCGTAGAAGATATTGCTCGTCGGTTAACGCATATGTGGGGGTATCTTTGACTTAGAGTCTAAAAAGTCCCGCCTTGCAGAGCTCGAAGAGCTGCAAGCCCAGCCTGATTTCTGGACTGACAATGATAAAGCTCAGCAGACTATTGCGGAAATCAACGATCTGCGTAGCTGGCTTAACCCTTATCACGATCTTGAGCAGCGCTTTGAAAGTGCCCGAGAGATGCTCCCCGAAGCTTATGAAAGCGAAGAACAGGAGCTTATCGATGATATTGTCCAAGAGATTTATCAGGCTGACAAAGACCTTACAGCTTTAGAAGTCCGTAAAATGCTTTCAGGCGAATTAGATAAAAAAAATTGCTACCTAAGTATCAATGCTGGTGCTGGAGGTACAGAAGCTTGTGACTGGGTTCAGATGTTGGCGCGCATGTATGAGCGGTGGGCGGCAAGGCGTGGCTGGAAAGTAGAGGTTGTTGACCAGGAAAATGGTGATGTTGCAGGACTTAAGGGTATTACCTTTAAGCTTAGCGGCGACTATACTTATGGTTACGCTAAAGCTGAGAAGGGCGTCCATCGCCTGGTGAGAATTTCGCCTTTCGATAGTAATAAACGCCGCCATACTAGCTTTGCTTCTGTAGATGTGGCCCCTGAAATCACTGATGATATCAATATCGAGGTTAAGCCCGACGATATAAGAGTTGACACTTATCGTTCGTCGGGAGCAGGTGGGCAGCATGTTAATGTTACCGATTCAGCCGTTAGAATTACACACTTTGCTACAGGTATCGTTGTTACATGCCAGAATGAACGTAGCCAGGTGCAAAATAAAGAGACGGCGATGAAAATCCTCAAGTCAAAGCTTTATGAGAAAAAAGTTTTAGAGCGTGAAGAATCTTTGAAAGATATCGGCGGAGAGAAAAAGAAGATCGAATGGGGGAGTCAGATCCGTAATTATGTCTTCCAGCCTTATACAATGGTTAAAGATACTAGAACGAAAACAGAAAATAGCAATATCCAAGCGGTGATGGATGGAGATATCGATGATTTTGTCATCAGTTATTTAAAGGAGTACAGTTAGGGGGGGAGAAAATGGATGATGCCAAACTTAAAATACGCTATACCAAATTAGATGATGTCAATTATTTGACGCAATGGCTCAAGCAGCCAGGAATGAAAAAATGCTTTCCTATGACGACGAATGAAGAGGTCCATGACGCTGCTAAGCGCTGGATATCATTCTCTAATATCGGTTGCAGCTTGACAGCTGAATATGATAAGCAACCTTGTGGGTTGGTATCTTTGTATTTGTTGCCGTACTTGCGGCTGATACATCAATGCGAGTGGGGATTGGTCGTTTCGCGGGAATATCAAGATATGGGTGTGGGAAACTTTCTGATCAATGAGATTACTAGCTTGGCTAAGGATAGCTTTAAGCTGGAGCTTCTGCATGTCCAAGTTTTTGAGCATAATAAGCGGGGGAGAGCGTTTTTCGAAAAACATGGGTATCGTGAATTTGGTAGGCAAACTCATTGGCTTAAAGATAAAAATAATTATAGCGCAAGAATATTTATGGAGAGGTTTATTTAGTTATGGCCGGACATAGTAAATGGGCAAATATTAAGCATAAGAAAGGTCGTGCTGACGCTCAGAAAGGTAAAGTTTTTTCACGTATTGCTAAGGAAATTATCACTGCCGTTAAGGAGGGGGGGCCTGATCCTAAGTCCAACCCTCGCCTGAGGTTGGCGATGCAGAAAGCCAAAGCTGCAAACATGCCTAATGATAATGTTGACCGAAATATTGCTAAAGCTTCTAATGCCGATCAACAAAATTATGAAGAAGTTACGTACGAAATTTATGGCCATGGTGGTGTGGGGATTATTGTTGAAGGTATGACCGACAACAAAAATCGCATAGCGTCAGATCTTCGCATTGCTACTAACAAGCGAGGCGGGACGATAGCTAGCCCGGGTTCGGTGGCTTTTAATTTTGAACGTAAGGGAGTCATTCAGATTAATAAAGATCAAGCTGCCGAGGAAGATCTTTTAGAGTTGGCCATCGACAGCGGTGCTGAAGATTTTGAAGCCTTGGATGACATATATATGGTTACTACTGCCCCTGCTGATCTGTATGCTGTTAAAGAAGCTTTAGAGGGCCACGATATAGAGTGTCCGGAAGCTAACTTGGAGATGATCCCTAAGGTATTAGTAGCTTGTGATAAGGATACTCTTCAAGCTAACCAAGCTTTAATAGAGTGGTTGGAAGATCTCGATGATGTCGACAACGTCTATCATAATATGGAAGACTAAATTAAGCGTGGTGGCGACGAAATTCCCTGATCCTTATCAAAGCTGTTATGAATACCATGATAGTGAATATTGCAGCTAGGTTATTAAAGTGTTGGGGAAGCAGGATCATCGCGCTGAAAAAGATGAAAGCTTCTGTACGTTCCATAATCCCGGCACTGTAGCTGAAGCTCTTCTTAGACGTATTTTCGCTGAAAATCCCTACTACCAAAAATGTTGTTATGCATATCAAAATGCTACCCAGCATTAATAAGGAAAGCAAATGACGCTCTTGAGGGGCATAAGCATACAGCCCCAGCACAGTAGCTAATTCGACCAGGCGGTCGGAGGTGATATCGTAAACGGTGCCCAATGATGTAGGCCGATTTTGAAGCCTCGCTAGGCTGCCATCAAGAGTATCACAGTACCCTGAAGTTGCTAGGCAGATAAAGGGCTGCCCACTTTAAGTGATAATAGAGGAGGGGCAGCACCATCACCCCTGAAAGCGTAGCTATAAAGGTGATGAAGTTGGGGGTAAGATGGCAGCGAGCTAGTAAGTTGACGGCAGGGTTTACTAATAGGTTTTGATATGGTGAACGGCAATGGGTGTCGATCATTGTTTTCTGCTTTTTTTGATATACTTTTTTATGAATGTCGGCACCAAGATAAATACTCCCAAAGCTGCTAAAGCGATCTTGACATCGGTATTGAAAAGGGCTTGAACCGATAAAGGCTCTTCAGACTCCAAAATAGCTCCTATCCCTGTACCTGTTTGGGTGAAGACGAATGTTCCCGGAATAACGCCTAGGAAAGTTGTCCAAAAGAAGACTTTAAGAGAGACATCAAAGACAGCAGGAGCGATGTTTATCAGCCAGAAAGGGAATATTGGTATCATCCTTAAAAATAGCAGGTAGCTGATAGCGTCATCATTAAAACCGTTCTTCATCTTTTTGAGTTTCGGCCCTGCACGTTTTTTTAGGGAGTCTCCGAGAGCGCTGCGTGTTGCCATAAAGATCGCTACGGCACCGATGGTAGAACCTATTACAGCGTAGATGGTGCTAAAGGGTTGCTCGAAGATAAACCCTGCGCTAAGAGTTAAAAAAATAGCTCCCGGAATGGAAAGAGCAACAACAATGATATAGATGATGATAAATGTTAAAGGAGCGGCATAAGGGTGTTGGTCGACATAAGTTAATATTTCATGGCGATAATCTTTAATGGTTTCGATCTTCAGGAAATTGTCTAGGCCACTTACATATACGGCAGCCATTAAAGTTATTATGATGGCAATAGGTATAAAACGGCGATATTTTTTCATGATCTTGGTTTTAAGATAGGTAAGATGGTTTCTTTAAGCCAGAGGTCAGCAGTTTTTCGAATTGCCAAGGTATATGTAGGGTATGGATGAATGATCTTTGCAAGCTTTCTTAAAGACATTTTGGCGTGCATGGCGGTAACGATCTCCATGATCATCTCTCCGGCTCTTTCTCCTACTATGGTAGCTCCTAAGATACGACTAGACCATTTTTTGGTGATAACTTTCACCAGCCCTTTCTGGTGGCCAGCGGTGATAGCTCTGTCGAGATCCTTAAAGTCAAAGAGATAGACAGCAATTTTTTTTGTGCCGTAACGCTGGCGGGCTTCTTCTTCCGAGAGCCCTACAGCCGCTACTTCAGGAGCTGTAAAAGTTGTCCGGGGCAGAAGTTGGTGAAAGGCAACTTTCTTCTTGAAATACCAGGGCAAAAGAAGGCTAGTGAGAACACTGCGTGCTTGGCTTTCGGCCCAATGAGAAAAATAAGGAGGGCCGATAGCATCGCCGACAGCCCAGATATTTTTCTGAGAAGAACGTCCATATTGATCGACTTCCACGCCACCACGAGAGGAATAGTCGATTTCTGCAAATTCCAAATCTAGATCGTAGATGTTAGGGCTATGCCCCGTGGCTATTAAAAGCTCGTCGCAAGCCACGATTTGGTTAATTTTACTATTTTTATCTTCTATGGTAAGCAGGGTTTCCGAATTGTTATTTTCGACACTAACAATGTTATGGTTGAGAAAGAGTGAGATGCCTTCTTGGCAGAAAGAAGAGGTTATCATCTCCTGAGCTTCAGGTTCTTCTTTATTGAGGATTGTTGGAGAATGTTGTATGATGCTTACCTGTGATCCCAAGCGTTGGAAAGCTTGGGCTATCTCACAGCCTATAGCTCCACCTCCGATGATAGCTAACCTTGAAGGGACGTGGTCTAGATTAAAAATCGTCTGGTTGGTGAGATAGGGGATATCTTTTAGTCCCGGAATAGGCGGGATGGTGGGGAGAGATCCCGTGGCGATAACAATATCGTTTCCTGATATTACTTCTTCGGAGCCATCATTATAGGTGATGAGAATACTATGAGTGTTTTGCAAGGAAGCTTTACCAGTGAAGGTAGTGATACCTTTAGCTTGGAGGGCTTCGGCGTCGCCGTGGCTACGAACCTCTTGGATATTATTTTTTATGTGAGTGAAGACTCCAGAAGTTTCTAATGCGAGAGGTTCAGGTAGTTGTATTCCTCGTTGCGCAGCTTCTCGGATAAGATGAGCGCTGTGGGCGCTGTCGATCAACGTCTTACTGGGGATGCAGCCAAAATTTGTGCAGTCTCCGCCATAGGGGCCGTGGTCGATTATAGCAACTTTTTTTCCTGCGGCAGCGGCTCCTATAGCTACTACCAATCCACCTGCACCTGCACCGATAACCGCTATATCATAATCATATCCAGCCATAGCCTGCCCCCATGTTGTTTGAAATTGACAATAACGTAACTGAATTATTTCAACAACTTATCTTACAGGAATCCAGTGAGCGGCATCGCGTAATTCTCGGAATTTTCTTCTGCTGCTACGAGGATTGACGATATTTTTACGGCTTTTTTTAAGCTTGTATTTGAGGTCGGCGATGATTTCCTGGTATTTCTCCCATAGGCTGGCACTAAAGTTTTCGGGGTGGGTTAAAAACCGTTCCAGTTCCTGTGGTAGAACACCTATCTGATCGTGTAGTTCCGCCGTTTCCCTTTCCATAGCTTCTAGCTCACGATTAAGTTGCTTAAGCTTGTATTCTTCGGCAGCGATTTTGTTTTCTAAATTGCTGTCAGTTAACATAAAAAACACCTTTGCAGTAAAGTAAAGAATAGCCAATTGTAGGAGAGTGTTTAATTTATTGCTAGTCATTAAGAGTAGTAAATTATACACTAGCGCCAAAAATAGAAGGCTTTACTTATGTTGATTATTATAGCTTTGTCATTATTAAGCGGCATAATGGGCATGTTGCTGGTATGGGGTATTGAAAAGTTTGTAATATTTCACATCGGGCTGGAGAAGAGGAACTCAGGATCTTCGGATAATTTGCTAGCAAAATTCCAGGAACGACTAAGACGTTATTTCCAAGACCAGCTTTCTATGGAAGAGGCTCCTCTCAGAAAAGAATTAGATACCATTGCTGAAGATACTCTGGAAGGTTATTTCGTGAAGGTTAAAGAAGAGATCCCCATGGCACGAATGGTACTTAAAGGGGATCTAGCGGACAGTTTGAAGGGCTTAGCAAAGCAGGAACTTTATAAGGTCCTCCCACGGATAGCATGCAAACTCTTCGATAAAGCACTCCTTAGGCTTATGGATAAGCGGCTTCCTCGTTGGGGGTACCTACTCGGCTTTGCGGTAGGATTCCTCTGGGGGCTCACCCTGGCTCTTTTCACTTTGATAATGACTTAGATCTTGGAGATCTTGTAGATTCTTTAGGGGTGTGTATTCGAAGCTGTCACCTTCCATAACTCCCCTTATCAATAAAGCTGCTCGCTGGTGGTTATTACGATCAAGTTGACGATGGGCAAAGGCGGTAAATTCTTCGAAGGTTAGCGCCTTTAAAGCTTCAATATGTTTAGTGCGCCGGCCAAAGTCAGCTTCGTATTCCGTAATTATATGATATAGATCATCACCCATTTCTAAGTAGTTTTGAGGAAGATCTTCCAAGGTTTTGATGCGCGCCTGTCTAATGCTTTCAAAAGATTTATTGTCGATACCGTCGGGTTTTCCTAGCTCTTGAAGGAACCCTTCTAAAAATTGTTCATAGCGCATCAATAGTTCTTTAGGACGGTGGGTGGCTGACAAAGAAAAAAATAGCATGTATAGGTGGTTCTCTAATTCTAAGGCTTGGCTTTTAACTAAGTAGCCTGTTTGCTGCTGAGTGCGCAAGGCATAGAAAAAAGGGTCATCGATACTTTTTGCGAGGATATCCTGTGCCGCTAACTTAGGAAAGTCAAGGTTGCCTTGGTCGAATAATAGTATTGCAGCATTACCGTGCTCGGGAATATCAAAGGTCAAGCTATAGGGGCCACTATCAGTCGGTAACTCAACAACTTTTGGGTGATAGTGATATTCGATAGGATAGGGTAAGTATTTTAAGCTATTATATATTTCTTCCCATAATTGCTGTCCTTCCTCGGCAGTGATATTACCGTAGAAAAGTCCTTCGGTATAGGCTTGGTCGAAGAGGTGTTCGATAAAATTATTCAGGTCTTCCAACTTTAGATTCTCCAAGACCTTTGCTTTTTGGGCAGCAGAAGTATAATCTTGGATGGTGAGCTGGCGTAATTTTTCTAAACCTTGTTGGATAGGGGTTTCCTTATAAAAATTACGTAAATTTTCGAGCATTGCAGCCTTGTAATTTTCAAACTGTTGAGGCGTAATTTTTAAATGTTGCAGCTCGGCACAGATAGCTTTTAAGAGTGTGGAAGCCGTGGCACTATAGCCATAAACTTCGATCTCAATGCCATTTTGTCTGATGTTTATTTCATAATTTAATCCTGCTTGTAATGCCTGGTCAAGTTGGGGTAGAAGAATGTCATTGATAATTTTAATATAAAGGTTGCCGAGGACAAAGCTGCGAGGGTTATAAGCTTGGAGTGCGGGAGTTTTAAGGTATATTTTTAAAAATGATTCTGGCACTAGGTAGTATTTGTCAGTAGAGAAGTAAATTTGGGCATGAGAATTATCGATAATAAGCTCCGGCGTCGGCCATGCTTGTTGGTTTTCATACGCATTCTGGAGTTCGAGATTTTCAGGGATAAAGTTGTTGGGCGGGGGGATGCTTATATCAGCAAGAGGAGCTGCTTGAGACCAACGATGTAGGGTTTCAGAAGGTACAGGCTCAGTAGAATACTTAACGCCGTACCATTGTTCGGTGTTGCTTAAAGTTTTCTTGATTATAGCAGGGTCGGCAACAACCATAAAATAACAGTTCCGAGGAGATAAGTAATCGAGAAGCTCTTGGTTAGCTTGGGGGTTGAAGCTTTGGAGTATCGATGTTCTTTCAGGAAATGTTGTTAGATCTTCATATATGGTATTGTCAGCCAGTGATGCTACATGAGAAGCTACTTGAGGCCGAGATTGATATTGGTAATTAAGAAGATCGATTTGTTTTTGTTCTTTAAAAAGATACGATGGCACACCTTGTTGACGTAGGTCTGCTATAGCTTGAAAGCACTTTTCGATAACTTTTTGGTAATCGGAGAGTCCTTCTTTAGTGAGGTCGATTTCGATGAAAAAGAGCTTGTTGTGTGAAGATAGTCTATAAGAAAAAGTTGTTAGATCGTCGATAAGGTTGAGGTCTTTGAGATGCTGGCGCAAGCTGTTAGAGCCGGCATGGCCTAAAGCTTCTTTGACAACAAGATCAGGCTTAGAGTCTTGCAGTTCAGCGATCGTTGGAGGTATTTCCCATACTAGAAGTAGCTGCTTAGTATCTCTGATAGGTTCGATAAAAATATAATGATTTTGATTTTGAGGATCTATCATCGGGCTAGCTTGTTCCCAGCGAGGTAGCTGGTAGTCAGGGACTTTGCTAAACATCTCGACGACCGTCTTTTGTAACTCTTCTAAAGGAAGATAGGAATATACGACGAGATGCATTAGGTTGGCACTGTAGTGGTCGCGGTACCATAGTTGAAGATCTTCAGCTGTAAGAGATGAGAGCGTCTCAATATTTCCGGTGCCAAAACGGCTAAAAGGGTGGTCGGGAGCGCCAAGTTCTTCTAAAACAGCTAGAAGGCGCCAAGTATCGTTTTCAAGGTTACGATGATGCTCTTGGTCGACAGCATGGCGTTCTCGTTCCATCCCTGAGCGGTTGAAAAGAGGAGCGATAAAAAAGTTTCCAAAGCGGTCGAAAGCTTCGTCAAAAGAGTTATTGTTAATAGAAAAAAAATAAGTGGTGTTTAAGTCTGCGGTATAAGCGTTGGCTGTTCCGCCATGTTGTCGGATATATTTAAAAAAACCCATTTCTTCAGGGTACTTTTTATTGCCCAAAAAAAGCATGTGTTCGGTGAAATGTGCTAATCCGGGAGTTTCTTGGGGGTTAAGCCATGAGCCTGCTTCAACCATCAAAGCAGCTCCAGAATCTTTAGTGCTGGGGTCGGAGATTAAATAGGCTTCTAAGCCGTTGGCTAGCCTGAGTTTTGTGGTTTGGCGCTCCTGGAGCGAAGGGGTTAGGATAGGGATATGGGTCTGATCTTCAACATTGTAAGTTTGTTCCTCGGGGAAAACCAGTTGTGCCAAACTTAACAGCACTATTAAAAAACGACGCATGGTTTTATCCTCTTAATTGTTCATAGAGTTGTTTGACCTTTTGCCAAGCTTGATCGGCACGAGCTTGGCGTTGTGTTTTTTTATCGCCTGAGGCTGGTGGGTGATCGAAATCGATCTCTTCACCCAAAGCTATCCCTACGCCGGAATAGGAAAAATTACGCTTTTCACCAAGGGGGTTATGGATAGTATCAGGGGGGGGGAGGAAATCATAGGTAGCAAGAGCTAGGGGATAGAAATGGGTAGAGGTTTGGGATTTTTGGGTTACCAGCCTCATCATCTCTAAACTATCAGGGTCAAAAGGGGGAACGTCTATCTGCCCGCTAGGTGAAGGGCGGTCTCTGCCACCACTAGGTGCAACGTAGATGAGCTTGCCGCCATCAGATAAAAGCTCCGTTAAAGTTTTAAGAGCTTTCTGGTTGTGTAGTAGCTTTTCTTGGCGCTTTTCAGGGGGCCTATCGATATGACGTTTGGAGTAGATGCAAAGCAGGTTACTCCCTTGACTTAGGGGAGCTGCTAAAGGGTCGGTAGTAACTCTGTCGCCGGCAATATAGATCATCTGATCTGCTAATTGCTGATAACGTTTTCCCCATAGAGCACTGATGGCTTGAGGTTCGGCTTCCGATTGATGGTTAGCGAGTAAAAAGACATTTTCACCTCTACCTAGCTGCTCTTCGACCTTTGTTAAGATGTCGGGGTTGATAAGCTGAGATTCCTTAGTATTAATAAGAGGGTTGATAAGGCGGTTACTAAAGGCGTGGTAGTTGAAAGGGGTAGTAACCATATTGTGGAAAGGTTTGAATCGGTAAGGTTCAATAATCTGAGATTTGACGAGCTCCAAATAAGTTGTCAGGAGCTCGGCATAATCGTCGATATTTTCACCTTTTACAGCTATGATTTTTTCATAGCTGTCGAAAAAGCCTCCGATAACCTTAGCATAATGGGGGGGTATCTGATTAGTAGCTGCGTAGTGTGATAGCTTAGCTCTATAGTCCATTATAGATCGATCTTTTTGTTAGTAATTGAAGAGTATATAGCGAAGTCATTAAGATGAAAACAATCGTCAACTTCGTATTCTAGCTTAGCGTTAAGTTTCTCCATCATAGTAGAAAAGTGTCCTTTGTCATACTTTTCTAGGTACTTATGGACCTCGGGGTGAGTGACAAGTCGCAGGCCGAACTGGTGGTGGAGTTGGACGGCTTTTTTTAGAGCTCTTTCGATCTCTATCGATAGGCTTTCATGGCTTTTTATCAACCCGTTGCCGTTACAGTAAGGGCAGTTAGTGAAAAGTGTTTGCTGAAGAGATTCGCGATTACGTTGGCGGGTCATCTCCACCAAGCCGAAATCACTCATCTTGAGGATCGTGCACTTGGCAGAATCTTCCTTCATACAGTCTTTTAAGCGTTCCAAAACTCTACGGCGATTCTTGCGGGAGCGCATATCGATAAAGTCGCAGATTACTAATCCACCTATATTTCGCAAGCGCAGTTGGCGTGCAATTTCAGCGGCAGCTTCGAGGTTGATTTTCACTAAAACTTCTTCAACGTTATTGTCGCTACTGGAGCTGCGTCCTGAGTTGACATCGATAGTCCACATTGCTTCGGTACGTTCGAGAAAGAGGTATCCCCCACTGGACAGCCAGATCTTACGCTGTAAGGTGCGCTCGATTTCTCGCTCGACACTAAAGCGCTCGAACATAGGAGTTTTATCGCGGTAATATTCAACTCTTAAAGGGTGCTCGGAATATTTGGAAGCCAGCTGCTTACATACCTGGTAAGTAGTATAATCATCGACTAATAAACGTTCAACCTTGCGGTCGACGGCGGTAACAACAGACTTTTTGATGAGGTCCGACTCCTCGTAAAGTAGGGAGGGCTCCGAGGAGGTTTTGAAGCGTTCTATGATGTTTTGCCAAATTTCTAGCAGCTCGCAAGCTTCGGCAATAAGTGTCTCCTGGCTAGCATACCTGCTGGCAGTTCGGCAGATGAGACCTATTTTCTGGGGCATCTCAAAAGCTCTGATCAGCTTTTTAAGGCGGTCTCTGGTGGGGCGGTCTTCGATCTTACGCGATACCCCTCGATGAGGGGTGTTGGGCAATAACACCAGATAGCGTCCCGCAATGGAGATATTGGAGGTCAAGCGGGCGCCTTTGCTGCCTATGGGCTCTTTAACAACTTGTACCAGAACATTCTGATCAGTTTTGAGAAGCTTTTCAATGTTGTCAGTTTCTTGGGGCGAAGAAGATTCTTGGATATCATAGTCCAAGTCAAAATCAATATCGAACATCTTTTCGAACTTTTTGGTATTTTCCAAAATATCAGAAATGTGGATGAAACCGTTGTCTCCTTCATTAATATCGATAAAAGCAGATTGAATATTATGTAAGATATTCATCACTCTGCCTTTGTAGATATTGCCAGTAAGCTGGCGAGATTTGCGGCGCTCGATAATTAAATCGTTGAGAGTCCCGTTTTTGAGGTTAGCGTAGCGGCGCTCTTTGGATTCGATGTTTAGTAGTATTTCTTCCATATTTTTAGTAACTCTTTCAGGATAATTTTTTTAGCTTTTTCACGGCTTTTACACCTCCTGGAATTAGGATACCGTGAAGTATAAAATACTATACCAAGGCTACGATCTTGACCAGCAAAAAATGGGCTTCAGCTATAGATGCTGGCATGAAGAGATGCAGCGCACTATATTCCGTGACCACTTGCGGTGGAGTACAATATAGTTTTAAATTTCACTAGTCATTAAACTGTCTTTGGTGTAAATTATTGTACGAATATTTTGAGATTATTAAAATATGGATGATACTTTTATAATATATGTTGACCGCTTGAAAGGTGGTCAAGTTGAAAAGATTGCTGAAAAGTGCCCTCCGGCTTTTATCGATCTCCAAGATGATGAGCTGTTTTTCCCTGCAGATGTAGTGGTTAAAGGACAAGCTTATCTAGCCGAGCAGCAACTTGTGATCGACATTAAAGCTGCCACCACAGTAAGATTGCCTTGTAGAATGTGTAATGAGCCCGTAGAACTCGACTTGGAAGTGGGTGGTATTTATATCGTTCAAGATTTGGCTCATATTGGATCGGGCAAGTATGATTTCAGCCAGGATCTTCGCGAGGCGCTCCTTTTAGAGGTTCCCTCTTTTGTAGAGTGCCATGAGGGATTTTGTCCTAGGCGGCAAGAAAATGAAAAATATATCAGGACGGAGGAAGGCCAATCTTCCGAATATCGTCCTTTTGCAGATTTGTAATAAATTAGGAGATACAATAATGGCAGTACCACGTAACCGATTATCCCAGTCGCGCCGTGATAAGCGACGTTCTCATCATGCTAAGAAGCCTATCAGTTTGCAAGAATGCCCCAACTGTGGTGAGCAAGGCTTGCCTCATCGGGTTTGCTCTTCTTGCGGCTTTTATAAAGGCCGAGAAGTTGTTAGCATGAACGAGGAAAGTGAGGAATAACCCTGAGGCTGGGAATAGATCTTATGGGGGGGGATAACTCCCCGGAAGAACTATTTAAAGGAGTTCTCCAGGTGCTCCCCTCCTTGGAGAGCTCCGATGTTTTTGTTGTTATAGGTATCCCTGAAGTTATCGATAAACTTCAAGCTACTTATCAGGGGAGCACGTCGATACCAAAATTCCCTCAGCTAGAATTCGCTAAAGCTTCAGAGGTCGTCACTATGGAAGATTCTCCTCTAAGGGCTGTTCTGCGCAAAGAACGATCTTCGATGCTTCAAGGTTTACGGCGTTTGTCACGAGAAGATTTCGATGGTTTTATTACCGTGGGTAATACAGGAGCTTTATTTGCGGGTTCGGCGATTTTTTTACCTCGCTTTCCTAATATTAGCCGTCCTGCTCTTTTGGCTTTACTGCCTTCTCTCAAAGGTAAGGTTGCTGCTCTGGATATTGGTGCCAACCTAGTATGTAAGTCTAAGCATTTAATAAATTTCGCTCAGATGGGGATAGCTTTCCAGCAGTGTCGGGAAGGAATAGAGAGGCCTAGAGTAGGTTTATTGAATATTGGCTCCGAAGCTAAAAAAGGGCGGGAAGAGGTTCGCAAAACTTATGAAATGCTACAAGAAAATTGCTTCGGAGGCCACTTTGTAGGTAATGTTGAAGGGCGCGATGTATTTAAAGGTGAAGTTGATGTTTTGGTCACCGATGGCTTTACTGGTAATGTCTTTTTGAAAACTACCGAAGGTGTTACCTCTTTTATGTTGGAGCTTTACCGTCAGCATCTTCCCAAAAACTCTCAGCAGGAGCTCCTTAGTTCTATCGATTACTCTCATTATCCTGGGGCGATCATCTGTGGCGTGGAAGGTTTGGTTGTCAAATGCCATGGCAATTCTGATGCTAAAGCTTTTGCTAGTGGCATCAAAGGAGCTATTGATATGATTCGCAGCAAATTTATTCGCTCCATTTCCGAAAAGCTTGCCTTACAATATTAGTGGTATAATAGCTTCAGATTATGCTTTTGACAGTTGATCAATATTGGGGATAGCCTGTGCTAAGCGCTGAGCTTTATCATCTAAAGATTCGCTGGAATTCTCGAAAGTTAAAGGTTTTTCGATAGAGAAAGTTATCGTGCTAAAAGGCTTGGGGATAGCTAATCTATCCCAGGTGGGCAGACGCCAGCAGCGTGAAGCTTTCCAGTGAAAAGGTATTACGGGAGCCTTTGACTTCTGAGCAGCAAAGATGATGCCAGGCTTAACATCATAGGCCGGACCGCGAGGGCCGTCAGGGGTGATGATTACTGTTGCTTGCTGCTCTTCAATAGCTTTGATGATATGTTTTAAAGCGCGATGGCGTGCATTGTGAGGGACTTTGATAACCTTGCCATGGGGAAATGTGGCTATTATATCGACAAGTAAGGCTCCATCGCGGCTGTTACTAACCACGGGGTGGTATGAAGCTTTAGGGGCTAGGTGGCCAAAAAAGTAAGGTCCTAAGGTTAGATTGTTATGCCATAGAGCTAGAATACATCCCTTGCTGGCATATTCCTCTAGGGTAGATAAACCCTTGATATTGATACGACAGGTTAGCATGATTAAGTTTATGAGGCTTTTGGCCAAAGGGGGAACCAAAAAAGCAGCTAGCTTCTGAGATAGCTTTTGAGAGCGCTTAGCCATCGAGCAGCTCCTTGAGGATCTTTGTAGCTTCTTGGGAAGCTTCGGTGTTTCCTAGTTGTTTTTTCACTTCTTGGCGGGGATTAGGTTCTACATCGGCAAGCTTTGCGATGATCTGTGAGGCGTGAACCTGGCGATCGACAACTTCGGGGAAGATTTCTTTGCCACATATGATGTTGGGCTGGGAGTAGTAGGGTAGGTTGATTTTGAAGATATATTTTGCCAATAGATAGTTTAAAGTGCCGGCTTGATAGGTTACTACCGTCGGAGTGTTATGGAGGGCTAGCTCTAGGTTGACGGTTCCTGAGGTGGCGATAGCTAGATCGCAGGAATTCATAAAATCATAATAAGCATCGGAAGAAATTAGACGGTAAGAGGTTAGCGGTGATTGCTGTGCGATCTCGTCGATAATATTCCGGTACTTAGCATCTGCCACAGATATTCCGACCTCAAACTTGGGGTGTTTACCTCTGTATTCGGCAGCAGCAGCAAGCTGTTGGGGGAGGTTCGAGACGATTTCACTGCGACGGCTGCCAGGAAATATTCCCAATAAGTTGCTAGTGGCATCCATGCCGAGGGTGCCCTTCCATGAAGGGGTATAGTTTTTTTTGCTAATAGCGTTAGCGACAGGGTGGCCTATATATTTGGCGGAGAGAGAAGTGCCAGCATAATATGAAGGTTCAAAAGGGAAGATACATAGCACCAAGTCGTAGTAGCGAGCCATAAAATCTACTCTTCCCTTACGCCACGCCCAGACGGTAGGAGAGACATACTGAACGATTTTACCCTGATAACCGTGTTTCCTCAAGGAACGGCTTAGGCGGAGGTTGAAGTCCTGGTAGTCGATGAGGACGACCATCGCAGGTGATGTCTCGAGGATAGCGTCACGCACTTTTTTAAAAACCTTTAGAATTTTCGGCAAGGCTTTAATGATCTCCCCGAAGCCCATAACCTGTAATTCTTCTAAATCTATCAGAGTGTCGAGGCCGGCATTTTGCATCCTGGGGCCTCCTACCCCATAAAAATGGGGGCCTTGCCAAGCTTTTATTAGCTCAGCGCCGAGGATATCGCCACTATGTTCTCCGGCAAGGATGAAAATATCATTCATAAGCGGATCTTTTTTTTAAGAGCATCAAATTTCGTAGGTAGGGGATCATGCCCAAGCTATAGCCGATAATGTTGACATAGTCGCACAGATAAACGAAGTATATCGTAGAAAAAAACGCTCCCAGCAAGCTGAGGTACCAGAAAGATTTTCCCAAGGTGCTGACTTTAGTTTTCTCAGCCTGCCACCATTGTATCCAGAAGCGGCTAGCAAAAAGCATCATGCTGAGGGTTCCAAGAACATGCCATATTATAGCAACATCTTTAGGGCGATAATATTGGTAGGAGGTTTTAGGGATGACAAACCAGCGTAGACCTTCATCGCTAAAGATTCCTTGGAGTACAAAGGCCGTGCCTACCATTACCAGTATGAGTACTAAGCTTATTAGTACTTTTGAAAATTTGGCAGGCTTTCCATGGGTCTTCATCAAATTAAGGTTGCGCCATGAGATTACAACATTGATAGCTTGGATAAAAGCTAGGTGAGCTTGGAGCTGAATAGTGCCTTGCAGCATCAGGAGAATGTTGCCTACTAAAGATATTTGCCAGAAAAGGGCCGTCACGTAGCTGCGACCCGCACGCTCACTAAGAATCCATTGGATGAAAAAGCGGAGGGAAAAGAATAAGGATGCCAGATATCCTAAAGGATATAGTAGGTTTCGTAGTTCAGGGCTCATTATGAAGGGCTTCTCCGTCGTCTTGAGTTTGTGGTAGGAGGGGTATGCCTAGTATTTTTCCAGTGATTTTTCCAAGTTGGATATTGTCGGCTAGCATCTTCTTCGACCAAAGCTCGAAGGCGGAGAAACTTCAATGCTGAGGGAAAGGACGCTGAGCGTATTATACGGCTAGGTTTGGAGTGTTTGCCGTTCAGGGGCGTTATTTTATATTGAGTTTGGATGATATACGCTATAGAATGCACCATCCTACGAGGGAAATGAGGGAAAATCTCTTGGGTAAAGTTATGGGTGAGGTTATAAGAGGTTTCGATAATTTGGCCCATGTTAGGCTCTTCACCATGAGAGAGGAAGTTATTGTAGATAGCCTCTTCCATCAAAGGATAAAGCAGTGATGATGCTAAGACCTCTCTGCTGGGAGGGGGGGCAGTAGAATTTTTAATGATCTCATCCCCCGCTTGTAAGTATTTGAAAAGTTTATTGTCTTCATGGCGGGCAATGAATTTTTCTAGGGGAGGGAAGAGCTCTCCGAGCAAATTATTGTCATGTAGTAGCTTTATAAAAGGCGCAGAATGGCCTGACTCCAGCATCCGGAAAATTTCTTCCGCTAGCCTAGCAGAAGAGCTTTTGGTGATTTCCCCGCTGCAATTTTCTAGGGCTTGCTGAGTTTGAGATTCGATGTCGTAGTCAAAGCGAGCCTTGAATTTTAACAAGCGCATCATTCTGACGGGGTCCTGCTTGAAACGTTTGACAGGGTCGCCGATAGTTTTGAGGATACTTTTTTCGAGATCTTGATAGCCTCCAACATAATCGATGACGGTATCTTCTATAGGATCATAAAAGAGACCGTTGATAGTAAAGTCGCGCCTCAAAGCATCTTCTTCGGGCGATCCCCATTCATTATCATGTGTTATTAGTTCTTCGGAATGGCGATTTTCTCCGGAGCGGAAAGTTGAAACTTCTAAAATGTGCCTTCCAAAGCGGACATGGGCGAGGCGGAAACGGCGTCCGATCAAAAAGCAATTGCGCCTGAATAAGCGCTTAATGTCTTGAGGAGTAGCTGAAGTTGAGATGTCGAAGTCTTTAGGCGTTCGGTGTCTTAAAAGATCACGAACACCGCCTCCTACAAGGTAGGTAGTAAAGCCTTCATTGTGCAAGCTCTCGATAACGTGTAAAGCATCGGGGTTGAGGAGAGAGTGCTTAATATGATGCTCATTAGAATGATATATTTGTGGTTTCACTATTTCAGTATTGATTCCTTAAATCGGTTAAAAGTTAAAAATTTGCCCACAGCGAAAAAATATAATAACTTAAGAATGTTTTATGTACAAGTAATCATATTTTTGGCAGATTATAGCAATAATTGTAACTTATGTTGCCTGACAGTCTTTTCTTAGGGATGTGTTTAAATTTGCCGTATCAGCAGCGCTGAAAGAGAGGATGGGATGTTATTTCTAAAAAATTTATCGGCTTTATTCGATCAGGAAGAAGTTCCTCAGAAGTGGTTGACGAGGGTACGCTGGCTATCGCATCTTTTGATATTGAGCTTGACGTTGAACATAGGTCTGTTAGCGACATTCATCTATTCTGCAGTAAAAGAAAGCAAAGATAATTATACATCTAATTATGAGCAAGCTACTGCTTACGCTGAAAATCCTCCATCGTACACTAATAGTGAGGTGGTAGCTTTTTTTGAGAAGATGAGTTTTAAGCAGTTGGTCAATCAGCTGGCCAATAGGCAGTTGATAGAAGACGGCTATACTTATCGGGATTTGGCGCTGGCATATTTGGTGAACTATTACCACTTTAACCTTGAGAGAGCTTTGGCGGGGTGGCCTGCTGAGGAGAGGCACCTGCTAGTAGGGAAAGATGATAATGAAGTGCTAAGGGTTTTTCCTTCATTGACTGATCAGGATTATAAGGCTATTTTGCATTTTGCTCGTACAGAGCGTTGGCCTTTGACAGGTAAGGGGCTCTTTTTACAGCTTCAAGAGCAGGGCTTGGGGAAGGATGATAGCTTGGTAGAAGCTTTTTATCATACTTATGAATTCCAGGCCGTCGATAAAGTTTTTCAGCGCGCTCCGGCGGAGGTACAGCCTTTAATAGTGGTGCAAATTTTACTCGACGGTGATTGGCAGATGATTAAGGACTTCGTTGCTGAGCAGTATCAAAAACAACATGTCGGCGGCCATCGGTGGCGTAATTTTTTGTTGGATTATATTGTAAGAGGGTCGAAGACAGCTTCTTATTTGGTACTGGAGTTCGATGGTAACCGTGCTGCTCATCGTCTTGATGATCCTATTATTATTACGATGCTTAACAATATGGATATAGCTACTCCTGCTGCTCAGAAGTTTGCTGTGGAATTGTTGACCAGCCCTAGACCCAACGCTGTTTGGGAGCTGGCGGCAGAGAGGCTATACCAGTGGTCGGGTGAGCAAATTCCGGAGTCCAATGTTCATATGGAAGCTTTAGCTCGTTTTGTTCCTGAGGAAGTTTTACAGGAAAAGGTCGCCCAAATGCCTACCAAGGAAGAGGTTGCTGAGTCTACGGCTACACTCGAAGAAGAACCGTTGGCATCTTCCGAGCCTTCACCTCCTAATAGAGTTACTCATGTTGTTCAGAAGGGGGATACTTTGTGGGAGATTGCTCGTCAATTCGATGTCGATATAAAAGATATCAAAGAGAATAATGATTTGAACGGGGATGTTATTATCCCAGGGCAGCAATTGAAAATTAGCTTTTCTGGAGCTTAAGCGTTAGTATTACTGTTCTAAAATAGCTGAAGTTCAATGGGTTCCGATTGTGTAATTATTTTTAATAGATGGTATAATACCTGCTGTAACGACCGAACCTTTAGCCAAAGGCTGGGCATAATCGGGCATCATTGATAGGTTGAAATTTAACTTGAGAGTATAGTAGTTTTGATGTTATGCTATTCTTTTTCTTAGCGGAAGTGGCGGAAATGGTAGACGCGCTACCTTGAGGTGGTAGTGGGAGAAATCCTGTGGGGGTTCGAGTCCCCCCTTTCGCAAAATCTTTATCTTTGTTTTTTATGAGAAGCATTATCCTTCTGGCTCTCAAAATTTATCAACGCTTGTTCAGCCCCTTATTTGGGCAGAACTGTCGCTTCTATCCTAGCTGTTCAGAATATGCTCACCAAGCTCTTACCAACCATGGCCTATGGCGTGGAGGTTGGTTGGCCTGCAGGCGCATCATCAAATGTGGCCCATGGCATCCGGGAGGGGTTGACCTTGTCCCAGATAATGAAGATCATAAGTAATACCATCCATCAAAAATATTTGCGCATATATATACTCCTTACATCTCATCTTTGATAAACGGTATAAACCTAAATTTAGAGGTTCTTCAAGGTTTAAGCCTTGTCTATTAGGGGTTGTGGTGCTATGATTAATTTCCGATAATTCATTAATTTTGGTTTCATATGAATAGTTGTGCTGATATAGAATCTCCTCTTGGAAGGATTGCCGTTATAGGCAACTATATGCCCCGTAAGTGTGGCATAGCTACTTTTACCACAGATATCTGTGAAGCTTTATCAGCCGAAGCGGGCAGCTCTAGAGAAGTCTATGCTTTGGCCATCAATGATATTGCTGAAGGTTATAATTACCCCGAAAAGGTTAGGATGGAGCTCGAGGAGGAGGACCTTGCTTGCTATACTAACCAAGCTCCTGAGCTTTTGAACTACAGCGACACAGAAGCTTTGATAGTCCAGCATGAATATGGTATTTATGGGGGTACTGAAGGGGAATATCTTTTGCAGTTATTGGAACGGGTGCATATGCCTATAATAACTACCCTTCATACAGTGCTTTCGCAGCCTAATGCCGAGCAGAAGCGGATAACGCAGCGGTTAATAGAGCTGTCGAGTCGTTTGGTTGTGATGAGTGAGCACGCTAAAGGTATTTTGTTAGACACTTACCCTGATCTTGACCCTTCTAAGCTGGTGATGATCCCTCACGGAATCCCACAAGTATCTTTCATAGACTCCGATTACCATAAGGAGGATTTCGGTGTCGAGGGTAAGCAGGTGATTCTTACTTTTGGACTGCTCTCTCCCGACAAAGGTATAGAAGTTGTTATCAAAGCTTTGCCCGAAGTTGTTAAACAACATCCCGATGTAGTATATATTGTATTAGGCGCTACCCACCCTAACATTGTTAGACACCATGGTGAAGAATACCGTCAGAGTTTAGTGGATTTGAGCAAAGAATTGGGAGTTGCCGATAATATTCGTTTTATCGATCAGTTTGTTCCCCTGGAAAAATTGTGTGAATACATTGGTGCTGCCGATATATATATCACTCCTTACCATAATGCTCAGCAGATAACTTCCGGGACTTTAGCTTATGCCTTGGGATCAGGGAAAGCAATAGTTTCTACTCCTTACCGTTATGCTGAAGAACTGCTTGCTGAAGGACGAGGGCTTCTCTTTCCTTTCAATGATAGTACGGCGCTATCTCAGCATATCAATACCCTCCTCGGTGATCACAATTATCGCAATATGATTCGTAAAAAAGCCTATAACTACGGCCGTAGGATGGCATGGCCTCAAGTTGCTAGTAGCTACTTAAAGCTTATTGATGAGGTTATTTTAGAGCGGTCACAACAGTCTCATCCGATAGGACCTGACAGCATTGGCATTTCGGGAAGCATAGAGTTGCCTCCAATAGATCTAGGGCATTTGCATACGTTGACAGATGATACAGGAATTCTTCAACATGCTACTTATGCTATCCCTAATCGTTGGCATGGTTATTGTACCGATGATAATGCGCGAGCTCTTGTAGTAGCAGTTGAATATTATGATTTGAAGAAAGACCCCAAGATTTTAGCGTTGGCGCGTACATACCTTTCCTTTTTGCTAGGAGCTATTGACTCAAAGACTAAAAAATTTAAAAATTTCATGTCTTATGAGCGTCATTGGCTGGAGGATTTCGGTAGTCAAGATTCTCAAGCTCGAGCGCTGTGGGGTTTAGGGCATTGTGCAGGTTCTAGCCTAGGTCCATCGTTAACACGTCTAGCAGCAAAACTTTTTGTTGAAGCTTTGCCGTCGATGGTTACGACAACTTCTCCTCGTGCTTATGCTTTTGCTCTTATCGGAACATATCATTATGATCGCCAATTTCAAGGTGATGTATTAGTTCGACGTACTGGTAAAATGTTAGCGGATCGATTGCTAGATATGTTTGAAAAATATGCTACTGATGAGTGGCCATGGTGTGAAGATTTACTAACTTATGCCAATGCGCGTATCCCGCAAGCTTTGATCTTAGCAGGGCAGATGTTTAGTAATCAAAAAATGATTAAAGTTGGCTTGCGAGCTCTGCAGTGGCTGTTGGAAATACAAACCAAAGAGCAAGGGCAAATTTCTATTATTGGCAATATCGGCTGGAAAGTTAAAGGCGGTGATACTGCTAGATTCGATCAGCAGCCTATCGATGCAGGGGCTCTGGTAGAAGCCTGCTTAGAAGCTTATAAGGCCACTAAGGACTGCTATTGGATATCTCAAGCAGAGAGAGCTTTTCTTTGGTTTCTAGGCGATAATGACCTGCAGGCACCTCTCTATGACCCGGAAACCGGTGGTTGTAAAGATGGGCTCCATGCTGTCGGACCTAGTGAAAACCAGGGGGCGGAATCTACTTTGGTATGGCTCTTGTCTCTTTTAGCGATGTATAAGCTGCCATCACGAACACCTTGGTCAGAAGAACTCGATGAGGACTCTTATGATCGAGAAAACCCATTATTAGCATAGGGGGTAGTAATGAAACATATTGCTGTATTGTCTCCGGTAGCTTGGCGTACCCCTCCTCGTGCTTATGGCGCCTGGGAAACTGTTGCTAGCAATATTGCCGAGGGATTAGTAAAGCGTGGCTGGGAGGTAACTCTCTTTGCCACGGGAGATTCTCTAACTAAAGCCAACTTAGCATCCGTTATTGATAAAGGCTATGAAGAAGATCCTTCTTCTAATCCCAAAGTTGCCGAGTGCTTACACATTTCAGAAATCTTTGAGAAGGCCGATGATTTCGACCTAATCCATAATAATTTCGACTTTCTGCCTCTTACCTATTCGCGGTTGGTAGACACGCCTATGTTGACAACAATCCACGGCTTCTCATGTCCTACTATTATGCCGGTATATCATAAATATAGAGACGGTTATTATGTGTCTATCAGCGATTCAGATCGTGCTGAAGGGCTTAATTACCTGGGTACGGTTTATAACGGTATCGATGTCGATCAGATGGAATTTCATTCCCAGCCCGGGAACTCTTTAGTGTTTTTGGGACGGATACATCCTGACAAGGGCGCCCACCTAGCGATCGAAGTTGCTAAAAAAACCGGTCAGCAGCTTTTAATAGCAGGAATTGTTCAGGACAAGAACTACTTCGATAGCCAAATCGCTCCCCATATCGATGAAGATCAGATTAAGTATCTTGGTCCTGTGGGCCCTGAAGAGCGAAATGCACTTTTACAAAAGGCTTCGGCAGTCTTGCATCTAAATACAATCCCAGAGCGTTTTGGCCTTGTGATGGCTGAAGCTATGGCAGCAGGGGTTCCTGTCATAGCTATGGATAAGGGATCATGCCGCGAAGTCGTTGCTGATGGCACCACAGGCTTCTTAGTCAACGACATTGCTGAAGCTGCAGAGGCTGTCGAAAAAGTTGATAACCTTTCTCGTAGAGCATGCCGTCAGAGGGTCGAAGATAATTTTTCTATCGAGGTTATGGTAGATAAATACATAGAGGTTTATAAAGAGATATTTCGACGAGAGCAAGGTCGCCGAAGGTAAAAGAAATTTTGAGGGGAGGTTATCATGACAGAGCTGGTTACTAGATATAGTGGGAACCCCATCTTAACTAAAGATGATGTTCCTTATCCAGTGGCAACCGTTCATAACGCGGGAGTAGTAAAATACCGCGATAAATATATCATGGTCTTTAGATCACATAAGCTTAACGGGCGCAGCATCTTGGGTATTGCCGATAGTGATGACGGTTATCATTTTGAGGTTCGCTCTGAACCTTTTATGGTTGCTGGCGATATTTATGAAGAGTATGGCGTCGAAGACCCTCGTATTTCGTGTATAGAAGGCGAGTATTTGATTACCTATAGTGCTTACTCCCGATATGGTGTGAGGATCGGCCTCGCCAAAACTACAGACTTCCAAACTGTAGAACGCCTTTCTTATATTACCCAGCCTGATGGGCGCAATGTGGTGATTTTCCCCGAAAAGATTGGAGGACAGTATGTTCGTCTTGACCGTCCCCATACAGAAATTAACAAGTGGTCGATTTGGGCAACATATTCTCCTGATCTTATCCACTGGGGAAATTCTCAGCATATCATCAATCCCTTACAATATCATTGGGATGAGATGAAGATCGGCCCTGGAGCACCTCCTGTCAAAACTCCTCATGGTTGGCTGAATATCTACCATGGAGTTTTTGAGACTATGGCCGGCGCTGTATATCGCTTGGGGGTGGCTTTGCACGACCTCGAAAACCCTGCTAAAATTTTGGGTATCGGAGACTCTTGGATTCTAGAGCCTCAAGATCCTTGGGAAAGGACAGGTTATGTCTCCAATGTAGTCTTTAGCTGCGCAGCAGTACCCGAAGATGATGGCACCCTCAAAATTTATTGGGGGGGCGCCGATACAGTGATGTGTGTCGGGGAAGCTAGCATCGAGGAATTGGTTGCTCACTGCTTGGATGATAACCGCTTAGATCACTAGAGCTCTTCATCTCCGAGCCCGAGAAAGTTTTTTCTCGGGCTCGAGGAATTTCTTAGCGAGGCATAGCTGTAGTTTGGAGGACGATGCTGTAAGGCTCGATAGCAGAGATGGAAAAGTCTCCTAAAGCTGCAGGGAGTATCAGCGACTGCCCCTTATAAGCGATGGTATCATCGACTTTTATAGCTCCTTCAATAACTGTCAATCCTTGAATTTCCGTGCGGTAGGTGCTGTCATGATATTTGGCCGTCAAACTGCCAAACTCTAGCTTGTGGACTTGAAACTCTTTTTCATCGATAAGAATTTCAATGGGGCAGGTGCTATCACCAATACCATGGGGGATGGGGAGTCGGCGTAAAGCTTCTACCAGATAGTGCCCTTGCAAGCCTTCCCAAGATGTTGATTGTAAGGTCTCTTTGTAGTGGAGCTGGCGAGGGCGTCCTTGGTCGTCTAGCCGTTCCCAATCATAGGCCCTGAAAGTTGACTCCGAGGTCTCTTGGGCTTCTAATAAAACCAGCCCAGCGCCAATAGCATGCAAGGTTCCAGCAGGAATAAAGTAGACATCGCCAGCTTTGACAGGGACGAAGTTCAGAAAGTATGACAAGTCTTCTCCGCGGAGCATAGCCCGCTCAAAATCAGCTTTGTCGGTTCTGGCTTTAAGGCCCAAGTATATTCCAGCACCGGGTTCGGCATCTAATATTACCCACCCTTCGGTTTTGGAAGGATGGTCGGTGAAGTCGCCTTTTTTAGGATGTACTTGCACGGAGAGGTTGCTGGTAAGCATTTGGCGATGGATCTTATTTATTTCCGGGTCGATAATCTCTTGTAGAGACTGGTGGAGATCGTTGTAATTCTTGGATTCCCAGGAAGGGTAGCGTTCTAAAATTTGACTGCGATAGCCTTGCCAGCTGCCAGAGTTGAGAAGCTTGACGAGAAAGGGCATCTGCTGATGGTGTTTAGCACTGTTTAGAGGCCCATAGAGCTGTTTGGGCCATTTTTTGCCGATCTCTCTGATGTCAGCGCCGGAGCAAATGTTAGGGAAACAGGGGTGGCCAGAAATTTCCCAAGATTCTCCTACGATATTAGCGGTTTTTATACCTAGTTGACGCTTATAATCATCGATGATCTTTCTCCCTCCCCAGGGAGTTCTCTCAGGAGGAGTGAAGTTGTCGGGGTTAACCAATAAAACTTGGCGGGTAAACTCTTCATAATTAGTCATGCTTTCCTCCTGTTTGTGGGCTCAAAATCATAGGTTATTCTTCCCAGGGTATAGGTGCCAAGTAAAATCTTAGGTAACTAGGAAAAAATTTACCATGACCCCTGAAGGGTATCTTCGAAGAGTTTATCGACTTTATCTAGCGCCTTAGGCGGTATAGGAAGCTCGGTGATCTGGCTGAGAGAGCGGGAATGTTGTAGACATAGCAGAGCTAAGAGCTCTTCTTCTTCGCACTCCAAACCTTCTTCAGGGCAATGTTCGGAGCAATAGCATTCGCCTCGGCAGATAATGATAGGAGAAGTTTTTTCCTTGCAGGTAGCACAATGCTGTTGAAGGTCGAGCAAGCCTTCATGTTTGAGTACTTTGAGCCTAAAGCTTGCCAGAAGAGCAGCAGGGTTGGCAATAGCTGCTACCTGTGCTAAAAATAACTTTAGCAGGTCATAAAGCTGGGGAGCAGGTTTTTCAGGGAGTTGAGAGGCTTTGATAGCTTGCAACATCCCTAGCGCTGCTTCGATATTTTCTAGGCTTTGGCGGATTTTAAGGTGATGGTCGAGGATGGTTCCATCTTGGTAGCGCCATAATTCCCCTGAACGGCGGTGGAAGATAAATTCCCCTCTAGTGAGAGGAGACGCTAAGACGCCCCTTTTACTTTTAGGCCTATTAGCTCCTTGGACGAAAAGCTTGACAATCCCTAAATCTCGTGTAAAAATCGTGATGATACGGTCGTAGTCTTTGTAGTTTAAGGTTTCGATGTTGATCCCTTCGGCACTGATATTTTGCATTAACACTTCCTGAAAAAAGGGTTTAATGATATGATTTGTCGTTCAAAGTTATTAAGGCTTTAAGCACCGATAGCTCAATTGGATAGAGTACCTGGCTTCGAACCAGGTGGTTAGAGGTTCGAGTCCTCTTCGGTGCGCTTTTTTTATTCCCATGCATAATAGCAAGATTCCGATTTTATCACACTCTCAACAAAGCTATTCCCAAGCTATTTATGCTATGCTTGGTAAAGGCAAGCTCCATGCTGCCAAAGCTTATTCCGAATTTTTTCGTCGGGGAGCAATCTTAGGCGAAGACCCTTCTTTTACCCCTACTACCGGCGATCTTTTGAAAGCTATTATCGATAATACTGAAGTTTCCGCTTTGGATTACTATGATCATTTTGAAGAGGAAGGTACAGTAAAATTTATCTTTCAAACTTATGATAAGCACGATATCGAAACGGTAGTGGTTCCTATGCAAGATGGTGCTACCCTCTGTATCTCCTCCCAGGCGGGGTGTCGGAGAAAATGCGCCTTTTGTGAAACAGGAAAGCTAGGGTTGCTGCGCAGCTTATCGGTCCAGGAGATCGTCGGCCAGGTCTTTGAAGCCTGTATTGTAAGAGGATACCATGTTCGCAATATTGTTTTTATGGGGATGGGGGAGCCTTTCGATAACTACGATAATGTGTTAGCGGCAGCGAAGGTCATCTTTGATCCCGGAGGGTTGGGATTCGGTCCGGCAAGGGTTACAGTCTCCACATGTGGTGTTGTTAGCGGGATAGAGCGTTTAAGTGCTGAAAAGGGTCCTGTACCTAACCTAGCGGTTTCCTTGAATGCTCCTTCTGATGGACAGCGCCGGAAGATGATGCCTATTACAAAAGAGTATGACTTGAGTGCTTTATACAGGGCTATGCAAAGGTATAATCACCTTAAAGGTAAGCAGATTTTGGTAGGCTATGTTTTGATCGATGGCTTTAATGATAGTGTAGCCGATGCCTGCCGCCTAGGCGATTATTTGCAAGGTTTGGATGTTAAGGTGAACATTATCCCTTATAACCAACAAAGCCGGACATCTTGGCGACCTTCATCTGCTTGTAAGATGGAGGCCTTTGTTAAGGAGTTAAGGTCACAAGGTTATAGGGTGTTGGTACGCCAGTCAAAGGGTCAAAAAATTATGGCTGCTTGCGGTCAGCTGGGGTGCCACCGTAAATAGTGAGTGGCAAAAAGATAACGGTATGTTACAATAAACTTAGAACACCTTATGAGTATTACACAACAACTGAACATGAGAGGGTAATTTATGGTTAATCAAACAAAAGCTCCTGAGCAAGACTACAATATCATCATCACCGGACGCCATATTGATGTGACGGACTCTATGAAGGATTATGCTAAGGAGAAGATATCTAAGGTCGAACGCTTCAGCCACCATATCATCGATATTGTCGTTACTATGGATATTCAGAAGCTAGAGCATCGTATCGATGTTGTTTTAAAAGTTGATCATATTAAGATCAAGGTTCAAGCTAGCACTAATGATATGTATGCTTCTATCGATCAGGTCGCCGACAAACTTCAGAATGTGTTGCGCCGTTATAAAGATCGGATCAAAGAACACCAAGCTCGCAGCTTAACAGCAGTGGATATGAGCGTTAACGTTATCAAGTCCACTGAAGAAGATGAAGTTGAGATTATCAATGAAAAGATCGAAGAGCAAAATAAGAAAGAGCTGGAAGAAGTGTACCACCATGAAGTGGTAAAAACCGAAAAGCGCCCCCTGAAGATGCTTACCTTGAAAGAAGCTGTTATGAAGATGGACCTTTCCCAAGATACCTTCATGATCTATCGTAGCGAGGAAGACCAGAAGCTTAAAGTTATCTATCGTCGCCAAGATGAAGATTATGGGGTTATCGCTCCCGAATAAGCATTGATATATCTAATCATCGCTAGCTCTCTTGCTAGCATTATAGGATTCGTAATTATCAGCAGATGGTGGAGGCGTTTTTGCCTCCACCGTCGTTTTAAGCGTGGCGCACGAGCAGAAGCGCGGGCGGAGAAAATTTTGCGCTCCTATGGCTATCAGGTTGCGGGTGTTCAGAAATCTATTAGGATGGTGATGTATGTTAATGGGCGCAGGCTTGTCTATGATGTACGTCCCGATGCTATGGCTAAGAAGGACGGCCGCCTATTTTTAGTGGAAGTAAAGTCTGGCGCTACTGCTACGAACCCCATGTACAGCCATACCCGCCGGCAGCTTTTGGAGTATTACTCTAGCTTCCATGCCGATGGTGTTTTGCTCGTCGATGCTGACAAGCATCATGTTCATACTATCGATTTCGACGGCGCTCTTATCCCTCGTCGCCGCAGCTTCGGCCCTATTTTTATAGCTTTTTTAGTCGGAATAGGGATGGCGGCAGTATATTTTTCTATGGGGAACTTATGGCTAAAGTGATCTACGATATTATCAGAAAAGAATACGTCGCTGACCAGCCTGAAGAAAGGATCCGTCAGGGGATTATCAGGCTAATGATAGGAGACCTCGGATACCCTAAAGAGCTTATAGGGGTAGAAAAGGCCCTCGTATCTTTACCACACTTGTCAGGGGTAGGGAGTCCTTTGCCCGACCGACGTGTTGATATTATCTGTTGGAGAGGAGGAACTCTTGAACCTCTCGTAGTTATAGAGTGCAAGGCCGTCAAGATCACCCCCCAAGTTTTACGTCAGGTCGAAGGGTATAACTACTATCTACAGTCGCCTTTCATCGCGGTCGCCAACAATGATGAGATTAGGACGGGATGGCTGGGTCCTGGCGGCTATGAGTATGTCGATTTTTTGCCTTCCTATAAGGAGCTTGTCACCCAATAAATCTATTGTTTATCTCGCCATTATCAGTTATCATGGTAATGAAAAATAATTATTAGGAGGTAACTATGTCTTTAAATGATAGAGATTATATCCGCCACGATGGTTACCCCGCCGTAGATGTCGTCAGCAGCTTTGCTACACGCGTTTATGGTTGGATGACTATGGGTCTTTTAACTACCACCCTGGTGTGCTTGTTGCTATATGCTACAGGAGCTTATATCACTTTGCAGCCTCTATGGTGGGTAGGAGTTTTTGGAGCCTTGGGCGTAGGGCTGGCTTTCAACTTTTTGATGAAGAAACTTTCCTTTTCGGCCTTGGCGATGCTATTTATTGTCTATAGTGCTTTGGAGGGTATGTTTTTCGGAATATTTGTACCCTTATATGCTGCCGCTTACGGGGGTCAGCTGATTTGGATGACCTTTGCCACTACGGCTTTGGTATTTTCGATAGCCCTCTTTTACGGCATCTTTACTAAGGCGGATCTTACCAGCTTGGGCAAGATCCTACAGATAGCACTTATGGGGCTGATAGGGGTGACCTTTATCTTCTTGATTATGTCATTCTTTACTAAGCTAACAATGTTCCACCTCATTATCTCTTGGGTGGGTTTGATTATCTTCGTAGGGCTTACTGCTTACGACGCTCAGCAGATCAGGAATATGAGCTCACAGATCCAAGATAATTCCGAGATGGCAGGCAAGCTGTCATTGGTTATGGCTTTTAGGATGTATATCAACGTTATTATGATTTTCTGGTATCTTCTTCAAATACTATCGTCGGGAAGTAGAAAATAAAATCTAGATCGTATGCAATTATATTTTAGGGCCGCCGCTATGGCGGCCTTTTTTAGTAGTTGAGGATGGCGCTGAGGTGGAGGTGCTCGGAATTTGGGGAGCTGCTTTCAACACTTTTAATCTGGAAGCCAAAGTCCGCCCGTACCGTTAGATATTTAAAGGAATAGCGTATGCCAGGGCCTGCCGAGGAGATAGTTTTTGCCCCCGATAGATAGGTCGTTTCATGGACTTTATGAGCCCAGCCGTAGTCAAAGAAAGCCAAGAGTTGGCAGGTGTCGCGGCCAGGAAATAATGGGAAGGCTGGCGTGCGCAGCTCGTTACGCATTACAAGACCTTTATTGGCAGAGATTTCGAATTCTCGGAATCCACGTACGGCATTATGGCCAGCAAGGTTTAATTGCTCGCTGAGCATCAGAGTTTTATCAGTCGTTTGGGCTGTTAACTCCAGTAGCCAGCTGCATTTTTTGGGTAGGAGCGTCTGCCGCTCTAATGTTAGCATCCCATAAAGGTAGTTAGCTTTGGCTGCCGAGACATATTTTTGAAAATAGGGATCTTTATTATAGGGGGTCATACCGCCGGGACTCCAATATAATTCAACCTTGGCAGATGTTCCTCCCCAGCGATCACGGTAGAGAGTTTCATACCCCATAAGGAATTGGGAGATGTCAGCATCGTTGTTGATAATAACAAAATCCCCAAAAGAAAGGAGGTTGTTGGTGCGCTTAAAGTCATAGCCTACCACCAGATCATGACGTAACCTTCCGAGGTCGGGAAGGGGGATGCGATAGGAACCTCCGATACGCCAGCTTTTGCCGCTGGAGTCGAGGTCGGGGCCTATGTCGGGGTGTATTTTGGAGTAGCTCCCTACCATCGAAAGGGTGTGCTTCCAGGGTAAGGGCGCAGTGTAATTACCCGCTGTTGCCCACCATTCATGGTTATCGGGAGCCGTAATGTATTGCAGGTTAAGGTGGTGGCCGAGGTTGAAAAGGTTGCCGAAGTTTATCCCTCCAACCCAGCGGGACTCCCCGCCGACGGGGTTGTCGTTATGCTCGTAGCCGCCAAAGATGCTGAAGGGCCGGCGATCGCGGACCTTGAGGGTGATATCGGTTTCCCCTAGCTTCTGGCCAGGTTCGTAGATGATATTTACCGCCCTAAAAGGGTTGTGGTTGAGGTGGCGGAGATCGCGGCGTAAGGAGGGGATATGGACCTGCTCTCCTGGCTGGGAGGAAACCTTCGAACGATATTGATTTTCTCCAAAATACTTGTGGCCTTCGACCTTTATCTCCCCAACTTTGGCAGTGAGAACTTTAAATATTACTGAACCGTCAGTTATCTCTTGGCCGGCGGGTAGAGTGACCTTGGTGATAGGAAAACCTTGCTGCTTATAGTGCTCATAGATGGCAGCTTTGATGGCGTTAAGGTTTTTCATAGTCATCTTATCTCCCAAGAAAGTTTTGAGGCGCTTATGGAAAAGTTTTATCTTAGGGATGTTCAAACCGATGACGACGATTCCATTAAGCTGTTGAGTGCCGTATATCTCGATGTCGGTCTCACGAGTAGCAACGACCTGAATTTTGGTAATCGAGGGCCGCTTTTCTTCGGAAAGCTCTTCTGCAGTTATGTTCGCCGTCAGGATTAGTAATAGAGTAATGGCAACGGTAAAGGATTTATGAAGCATGTTTACTGTTGACCTTGTGTTTCGTGATGGTTGAGCTTTTCAGGATATTCATCGGCTTCGACAGTATCCGTAATCTCTTCGTTGACTTCCAAGCGTATTGTTGGAATATCACCTCGAGGAGAGAGGGTATCGATAAAGTCTGAGGCTTGGGATGAAAAATGTTGGTGGTTAGTATCACTACCATCTTTAGCTGCCTTCGTCCCTTTCAAAAGAGTATCGATATTGCTGTATTCCCAAATATATCCTATCCCTCGCTTTATTCCCGACCAGTATAGAGTGTCAGAGGTGTAGCGAATTGGTTGCCCATTAGAAAAAGTGACTACTGGGCCTTCCTCGGGGTATTTAACAGTATCGGTGCCATTGGGGTTGCCATTAATGACAAAGCGGCTTACGGCAGCATTAATATTATAGGTGTTGAAAAGACCTTCCTGCTGAGGGGTATATATCTGTACGCCCTTTAAATTAGGTGATGATGAAATCTTGCCTAATGTTTCTTGACCTGCTGCTACAGTGAAAGAACCATCGGTATAAGAGCCATCACTAAATTCACCTAACAGGATGTCTATGCCTCCATTATTTCCACTATATGTGAGGGTTCCCCCAATTTCTATGGTAGGAGCTTTGAGAGTTAAAGTGTTGTCGGAATCAAAGTCTAGCGTAGTATCAGAAGGTACCGTAATATCGTGTGATGAATCATCGTCGTTAGTAACCTCTAGATTGCAGTCTATTGCTTGAACAATATTTTTCAGTGTATCAGGAGATAGCTGTGTTTTGGTTGCATGGCTAGAATCGCTTATCCAATAGTCTTTAGCGTAAAAACGCATTTTTCCTGGATGACCTTCATCATTAGATATTAAGTTAGCTTTAAGTTGCAATGAGTCTGGAACAGGAAGATTTATCTCTCCTCCGCTAGTGCTTCCGGAAACATCTAAAGTAGTGCTAGTATTCTCGAAACCTTTAATATTTATTGTTTTAGCAGCGCCGATTCCATCTTTAGCTATACCGATGTTTATCGTTCCTCCTTTCCCTTCAGAGTTTGAAACATCAACTTTGGTGGTGGGGTGATCCTCCAATTGATAGCCTATTGTGATATTATCCCCTAATATTTCGATTGTTCCTCCCTGAGCTTTAAGACAACCTCCAACTTCTGTGTTTTTTGCTCCTCCCTCGAGATATATTTTACCAGCTTTTTCAGTGATACCTGTAGCTTCAAGAGTAGCTAAAGTAGCTAGATCATTAGCTTTAAGGTAGATATTTCCTGCCGTGAAAGACCCGTCTTCAGGGAGCATAACGAATCCTGATGGTATTCCTGATGTGTTGTTTATCATAACTAAATCCTCGTTATTTTCATCTAAGAGGACTTTTTTAGCACCTACAACTTCTATTGTGCCTTGTGAGGCTGTCAGATTACCGACTCCTAAAACCTTGGGAGCTATCAGGATAATATTACTATTTTCAGAAGTTATAGAACAGTCTTTAGGAAGCTCGATTTCTTTATCATTAGTAGTTTCAAGATGAAGAAGAGTTGTATCATTCATATAATCATTAGTATTGATATCAAGAGTTGTAGCTATGAAGCTGCCAGTAGTTATTATTTTCCCATTTAAAACGATATTATTTTTCGGGCTGACAAGGTATAGTGTTCCGTTACTCTTCAAAGTTGCTTCATTAATAGCAAGATTAGTATCAGGAACAATATTTAGAGTCGATGAATTGGAATTTGGAAGAGAGAATTCCAGAGTTGCCTCTGATCCTTGAAGGGTAAAACTGTCCCAGGTGATAATGGCTTTATCGGTGGTTTGGGTAATGGTTTTAACATTGTCCTCCGTACTAGCCGTTGCACTACCGTAATCGACATTTCCTATTTCCGGGAAAGTTGTGGGAAAAGAAAAAAGGGGCCATACAGCCAAGCACAAAATAAAGATTTTTTTCACGGCAGACCTCGACATAATAGTTAAGATATTTTTACTACCGCTTAAAGACTAATGTCAAGGTATTAATCCATAAAGAGGGCTTGAGAGAAGCGCTGGGGGTCGAAAGGCTCTAGGTCTTCGACGGCTTCGCCGGTGCCGATGAACTTGATAGGGATACCCAGCTTCTGCTTGATAGCTACCACGATACCCCCTTTGGCGGTGCCGTCGAGTTTGTTGAGGACTACCCCACTCAATGGGGTAAACTTGTTGAAGGTTATAGCTTGGTCGATAGCATTTTGTCCGGTAGTAGCATCTATGACCAGCAGGGTTTCATGGGGAGCCCCCGCGTGGACTTTCTGACAGGATTTTTTTATCTTTTCAAGTTCATGCATCAGGTGGGTTTTATCATGGAGGCGACCGGCGGTGTCGATGATGATCACGTCAGCGCCGCGAGCTTTGCCGGCACTGATGGTGTCGTAAGCTACCGCTGCAGGGTCGCTCTTAGGCTGGCCCTTGACAAGTGATACTCCTAAGCGTTGCGACCACATTTCAAGCTGCTCGATGGCTGCGGCCCTGAAGGTATCAGCAGCGCCCAGCATAACCTTTTTCTTTTGCTGTAGGAACTTTTGGGCTAGCTTGGCGATGAAAGTCGTCTTGCCGCTGCCATTAACGCCGACGACCATGATAACTGTCGGTTCTCCTTCAGGAGCTTCGGCGAGGCTGCTGTCAGCATCCTCTTGGAGGAGCTTTTCGATCTCTTGTTCGATGATTTTGATGACCCTTTCAATGCTAAGCTTAGGGTCGTCGGTAAGGATCTTCCGGACTTTATCGACTAAGTTGACAGCATTTTCCACTCCCAGGTCGGCCTCGTAGAGGATCTCCTCTAGCTCTTCGAGGGTATCTTCATCGAGGGGCTTGCCCACCAAGCTTCGGAGGCGCTTACCCAGAAAGGAATGCGACTTCGATAAGGCTTGCTTGACTTTGCCTGCTCCCGAGCGAAAAAAACGTAATACCATCCTGACCGTCCTTCACTGTTTTGTTAGAATTGAAAAAGAAAGCTTTTAACTTGATCGAAATATTACAGTAACACACAATATCTTTATAATGAAGGCTAAACCACTCCCTTGAGGGCTATGAAAGTTCACGAATACCAGGCTAAACATCTTCTCAGCAATTACGGCATCCCAGTCGAAGATTATGGGGTTGCCTCCATTTTGCAAGAGGTGACCGAAATTATTGAGCGCCTTGAGTTGGCGGAGGCTGTTATTAAAGTCCAGATTCAAGCGGGAGGTCGTGGAAAAGCAGGAGGGGTGAAGATCGCAAGGACAGGTTCGGAAATTTTGCAGTATGCCCAGCAGCTGCTAGCGATGAAGATCGTCAATTCCCAGACCGGCCCTCAAGGTCTGGTTGCGGAGAAAGTCTTGTTGGCGCCTGTGATAGACATAGCTCAAGAGTATTATGTAGGGGTGGTTGTCGACTCAGAATCTGCCAGGCCTACCTTGGTAATATCCCCTGAAGGCGGTATGGATATTGAAGAGCTGGCCCTCAGCTACCCCGAAAGGATTATGAAGGTGCCTTTTGCCGATGATGGTCAGCTGAAAGGTTATCAGCTGTTGAATATCGCTAATTTTATGGGGTGGAAAGATAATATAGCTCAGCAAGGTAAGGAAATAATCCAAGCCCTAGCGAGGGCTTTTGTCGAGAACGATGCGCTGATGGTTGAGATCAATCCCCTCATCCGTACCCCTGAAGGAACACTTTGCGCTCTGGACGCTAAATTAGAAGTCGACGATAATGCCCTATATCGACAGAAGATGTTGGCAAGCTGCTATGACCCTCATCAGCAACACCCCTTGGAAGCGAGAGCTCATCAGCAAGGGCTTTCTTATGTTGCTTTAGAGGGGAATATAGGTTGTATGGTCAACGGTGCTGGTTTGGCGATGGCTACTATGGATATTCTCGCTGCTTATAAGGGGATGCCGGCAAATTTTCTCGATATCGGCGGCAATGCTTCGGTGGCAAAGGTTGCCGAAGGTTTCCGCTTGCTTTTAGCAGACCCTAAAGTAGAAGCTATCATGGTCAACATCTTCGGAGGTATCGTCGACTGCAGCATTGTATCAGAAGGTATTATCGAAGCTTTACAAGAGCGCAGCCAGAAAATGCCTCTAGTTTTAAGGCTAGCGGGAACAGGGGTTGTAAAGGCTCTTCAGCTCTTCGAAGATGCGAATATTGAGTTCTCCGCTGCTGAAAGCTTTGAAGAAGCAGCGCAAAAAGTTATCAACATTTTACCGACGAAATAATTTTATGGCTATACTCATCAATAACGAAACGCGATTTATTACCCAAGGCATTACTGGCACAAGCGGCTCTTGCCATACTCAGAAGTGCATCGATTATGGAACGACAGTAGTAGGGGGAGTAACCCCCGGCAAAGGAGGCTCGCGGGCTTTGGGGTTGCCGGTTTATGATACGGTGTGGGAAGCACGCCAAGCTCTTGATTTCAACGCTTCGATGATTATGGTGCCGGCCCCTAAGGCTGCCGAAGCTATCCTCGAAGCCGAAGATGCCGGTGTGGAGTTGATAGTATGTATTACAGAGGGCATCCCTGATAAAGATATGAGGGAGGTTAGGAGAGTGATGAACTATAGCTCCACTTCCCGGCTGATAGGCCCTAACTGCCCAGGATTGATAACCCCTGGCGAGGCCAAGATCGGAATTATCCCAGGAGATATTTGCCGGCCGGGGTCGGTGGGGATAGTCTCCCGCTCAGGAACATTGACCTATGAAGCACTATGGCAGCTTTCCCAGATCGGATTAGGGCAATCGACATGTGTGGGTATCGGCGGCGATGCTTTGCGAGGGACAGATTTTGTCGACATCTTGGAAATGTTTGACAATGACCCTCAAACCGAAGCTATCCTCATGATCGGGGAGATCGGTGGCGATGCCGAAGAACGTGCTGCTAGCTGGTTTTCTGCTAAGGGCACTAAACCTCTGGCAGCCTATATTGCAGGTTTAGCAGCGCCTTCCGGCAGAAGAATGGGTCACGCCGGGGCGATAGTCTCTCAGGGGCAGGGAACGGCTGAAAGTAAGATTGAGGCCTTGCGCGAAGCAGGTGCCGTAGTGGCTGACAACCCTGCGAATATGGGAAAGGCTGTTCTCCAAGGGTTGAAAGGGGGGCTTTTATGAAGATTCCTATCAAAATACATCCGGCATTTTGGATTATGGCCCTTTTGATTTCTTGGGATTTTGCGGGTAACATCCAGCTAGCATTAGTCTATACAGGTGTGATCTTTGTATCTTTGTTGGCCCACGAATTAGGGCATGCTGTGGTAGCTAAAACTTTTGGTCAGCAGGTCGCTATAGAATTTCAGCTCCTCTGGGGACAAACCCACCATCGAGGGGGGCAACTACGACCTTGGCAGCAGTTTCTAGTGACGGCTTGTGGGCCTATAGCAAACTTAGGGATAATAATTATTATGTCCTTTTTAGCACCATTAGTGCCGTCAGGAGCCGTTTTGGTTAATGCAGCAATTTCTTTTGCATATTATACCAATATTTTATGGCTTGCCATCAACCTTTTGCCGATCTTGCCTCTCGATGGAGGTAAACTTTTGAGCATCTTATTGGAAAAAGTAATGGGCCTTAGTGGATTGAAGATTGCCCGCTTTCTGGGGATGGCTTTGGGGCTTCTGTTAGGAGTGTATCTTTTTGTCCATAGTAATTGGCTGGCGGGGGCGGTATTTTTGATGTTCGCCTATGAAAATTATAGAGCTTATCAACAAGCTTTGTCTATGGTAGACAGTGATCGTAATCTTAGCAATAGAGAGCTTCTGGAGAAAGGGCTGGATTTGATGCACCAGCAGTGTTTTACGCAGGCGGGAGAAATTTTTGCTGAGGTTCGTGGGTTGACGAAAAAAGGTGCTCTTTATTCTAAGGCTACAGAAAATTATGCTACCATCATGCATTGCCATGGTGATGATAGCCAAGCTTATAAGATGCTTAAAGAGATCGATAAGGCGCTTTCTCCTGCAGGTAAGCACCTCTTACAGCAGTTAGCATATAACCATGAAGATTATATGGAAGCCATAAAGGTTGGTGATGATTTTTTTAGGAGCTATGCCAATGGTCAGACGGCCTTTCGTAATGCGCAGGCCCATGCTCAGCTTGGCAATAATGATAAAGCTCTTTATTGGTTGAAAAGCGCTCAGCGCTATGGACTGCCCGACTTTAAAAATAAAATCCAGACCCCCGAATTCGATAAACTCAACCTTCAGCACTTGGGTTAAACTTTCTATATCAATAGAGGTAAAATGAAAAAAATAGTTTTTTTAGCCTTTATGACCTTCAGCGGTCTGATAGGACCTTTACAAGGTCAGAACCCTTTAAGGTTTAATGATGAACTCCTAGGGGAGATGCTGGTCAACCAAATCTGGGAATATGTCAAGGCGGGAGACAGAGATGAAATAGAAGCTTTTACCAGCTCCGCTCACCAAATGGCTTTGAGTGATGGTGTTCGCAGCCGCGAGGGCGCTGTTGAAATTATGCTCAACTTAAATTTAAGCGATTACATCCTATGGGATTTTAACGTTACCCGCTCGGGGCCGACGCTGATAGTAACATATTATGTTATCGTCGAAGAGACTCTTGGTGGCCATCGCTTGCCTAGAGCTCCCGCCCCACGGATGAGCCTTTTCCAGGAAACAGAACAAGGCTGGAAATTTGTTGCTCATGCTATTTTACGGGATATCCCGGAGTAATTTAATAACTGATGAGGGTATTATGAAAAAGTTGTGGCTATTAGTATTTCTAGGGAGCCTTGTCTTTAGCAAGAGCCTCTTAGCACAGCAAGGTGGTGATGATGATCAGCTGTTAGGTAAAAACCTTGTTGAAAAATTTTGGCAATACGCTAAAGATGATAATGCTGAAGAATTTCAACAGATGATAAGTCCTGCTTTTCAATCGGTATATGCTTTAGGTGGGCTTAATAGGGCGGAGTTTATCGAGCATTTTGAGAAGATTGCTGTCGGTGATTACGATATATGGGATTTTAAAATTACGAGGCTAGGGCCTACTTTGATAGTCTCTTACTATGTTCTTGCCCAAGAGACTATCAGTCAACAAGAATTGCCATTGGTTCCTACGCCCAAAATGACGGTTTTTCAGGAGAATGACCAGGGCTGGCAAGCTATCGCTCATGCTAATCTTAGAATTATTGAACCCGCTATTACGCCTGATCTTTAGGAGAAAAGCTGCCGCCAGCAACGACGGCAGCTAAAGAGAACTATTTTAGCGGTAAGCTAACATAGTTGGTGATCTGCCCTTGCTTGATGAGCAGTAACACTTTGGAACCTTTTTCCATCTCGGAAATCATTTTACGAAACTCTTCGACGGAGTTAACTTCTTGACGGTTAACGGAAAGGATTAAAGTTCCACGCTTTATTCCTGCCATAGCGGCAGCAGTGTTGGGATGGACATTGCTGACAATAAGGCCTTGCTCGTTAAGGTATCCCAGTTGCTGAGCAATTTCGCTCGTAAGCTTTTCGACTTCGAGACCTAGCCGTTGCTCGATATTATCGTGCTTGTTACTAGTAATACTTTGGGGGTGCTTGCCAAGGGTTACTGTTTGATGGAAAACTTTGCCCTGACGGCTGATGGTTAGAGAAACTTTGGTTCCTGGCTGCATAAGAGAAACAGCATTTCTAAAACTTTGCATGGTGTCGACAGGCTGCCCATTATAAGTCAGAATAACATCGCCTTGCTTTAAGTTGGCTTGAGCCGCAGGAGAGTCTTCCATAACGCTGGTAACGAGGATACCCTGAACTTTTTCAAGGCCAAAAGCATCGGCAAGATCGCTATTGATATCTTGGAGGGTCACCCCTATAAAGCCTCTTTTAACTATCCCCGTTTCCATCAACTGACCCATAACATTGCTGGCCATAGAACTGGGAATGGCAAAATTTACACCTAAGCTTCCGCCACCGGCGCTAACAGCGATAGCTGTGTTGATGCCGATAACTTTACCGTCGAGATTTATTAAAGGCCCCCCTGAGTTTCCTCGGTTGATAGCAGCATCGGTTTGAAGGAAATCACCGTAGGTGGCGATGTCGAGGTTGCCGCGGTTTTTGGCGCTAACGACCCCTACGGTTACCGTCGCTTGGAGACCTAGAGGGTTGCCGACGGCCATCACCCATTCGCCGACTTTAGCGGCTTCTGAGTTGCCTAGCTTAAGATAGGGAAGGTTTTCAGCATCGACCTTGATGACAGCAACATCGGTGGAAGGGTCAGTGCCAATAATTTTGGCATTATACTCACGGCCATCGTTTAGGATTACGGTAATCTTCTCTGCTTCTTTAACAACATGACTGTTGGTAAGTAAGTATCCATCATCGCTCACCAAAAAACCGGAACCTTGCCCAACTTGGAGCTGTGGCTGTTGAGGCCGCTCTCTTCCTGGTGGCATTCCAAAAAATCTGCGATACATTTCCTCATTGAAAAAGTTAAAAGGATCTTCGGATTGAGGCGCGGGAGAAGCATAAGATTCTACCCGTATCGATACCACTGCTGGAATAGTTTTCTCTGCAATAGCCGAAAAGTCCATAGCTCCTTGAGGTGCCGAATCGGCCTGTAGGATACTAGGTGTTAGCTGCATGAACATAGCAGCAATAATAGCCACTAGATACATAAATTTTTTGGTCATAATTAATCCTCCAAAAAGATTTTGTTACGAACTAAAAAGTATAGGAAGGCCACTAATTATTGGCAAGATCGATACTATCTGTGATGTCTTAACCTTATTCTCCAGCAGCCATAATTTTTTTTAGCTCATGGAAAGAGGAGTGTGATAGATTTTCCTTATAGGCAAGGTCTAAAATCTCTAAGCTCACCATTCTGAAGCTTTCTAATGCTGTAGGTGATGCTTCAGAGAAGTCAAAGTGCTGCCATGCTTGTATCATCAGGTGAGCACTAGCCGGCAGAGTCGCAGGTTTTAGCAGGTATTGAGCAGCATAGAATTCTAGCACTCCCGGGATTTTCAATGCTTCTTGATGAAGTAGGGCCTTTTCTAAGGCCGATAAGAGTTTTTGTGGATCGCCCGGAAGACTATAGCCCTTGAGGTAGTGTCGCGCTACTTGCCTCCTCAACCTGGTATTAGCATTCTTTTGAAACTTAATAGTGAGTTTTTCGCTCCATTGGCCTACGCTTCCTAAAAGGGGAACATCTTTAAAGGTAGGCGAGACTAACACTAAGGTGCCTGCCAATAAGATAATAAGGTAGCTTTTGATGATACGCTTTACCCAGAGGTGATGCTTTTCTATCAACTTGGAAGAAGTGCTAGCCTTCTTTAAAAAATCTATCCTCTGTTGAATACCATAATGATGCCAACTATAGTGGTGGTGGATATTGCCCATTTTGGTAGCTATCCTGTCGAGAGCATCGATAAGGTTTTGAGGGTCTACGCCCAATTCGAAGGTGTGGAGGTCAGCTTGTCGCTCGAAATTACGAGAAAAAAAGCCGAATACTAGTCTAAAGTACAGTAAGATAATAACAATATAGGGGATAAAGAGCCCTAGTGGAGCTATAGTCTTCCAAAAGCTGCCTGAATCGATTATCTGATGGAGGGCAAAGAAATCTTCGAGAGCTCTTCCGCATAAGAGATAAAATAATCCTATAGTGGTTATCATCCCCAAAAATATTAGGGGGTATAAAATAAGATGGTGACGGCGACTATGGCCTATCTCATGAGCAACAATAGCTTCGATTTCATTATCCGGCAAAGCGTTTAGAAGCTTTTTGCTGAACATAATATAGCGGAAAGGGGCAGCTACTCCTATGATAGCAGCCATAAAGGTGTGCCTCATAACATGCCATACCCTAAAGCCTGCATGTTTAAAGTGTGCTTTCCTGCATAAAACTTCTAGTCGTTCCTGTAATGCCGAATCTTTTAAGGGACGGCAGCCCCAAAAGTACTGTAAGACGGGAGGGAAGAAAACTATAATAATAACCAGAAAGAGCGCTATTGTTACTATCGCTTGGATAAGAGCTAAAGGGCCAGCCACAAACATTGTAGCTTTGCTAGGGTTTATAATAGTGTAAAGGTCGGCCAAGATCTGAAAGGTCATAAAAGGTAATATGAAAGGCACCAGAAAACGTATTTTATGGTGAGCATATTGGCAGGAGCTGCCCCCAAGGGTCCTGAAGGCCACGAACAAACCACCAAAATAGAGAAATAGGGAAAATAGAATAGGGATAGTCAAGAGCTGGGATATCTTGGGGGTGGTTAAGAAAAAAAGATGGCCTCCTAAGATATAATGGAAAACTGCCAGAAAAGCTATTAGTTCGCTATTGGCGAAAAATAGCAGCAAAGGGTTTAGAGAACGATAGCGTGAGGAAAGCCTGTTTTGGAGGACTATAACTCCCAAAACGATAGAGTATAGCCCCAGCCCAAGAGCTAGGCCGGCAGTAGGAGAAACGATGCTTTCCTCCGTTACCATCTCGGGAGCGAAGCTTATCAAGAGCAAGGCTATAATAAGAAAAATAAGCTCTCTAAACATAGAAAGACTATATTGCCAGTATCTGTAGCGGATTGCTAAAGATCTTATTCTCTTTTTCTAGTAATTCGCGACCTGCCATGGTTACCAAGGGGGCTTCCTTTAGTTGAGGAAGAAGGTGGTTGGTGATAGCTTCTTGGATATCTTTTTTGGTGGCTTTGAGAAGGTTGTTGCGGAATTGTCGACGAATGGCACTGTTCTTTCCTTCGCGTTCCCAAGTATAAGCTACTGCCGCTCGATTGCCTGGAGGTATCGGCTGGTCGAGAGCTTGGATCATCTCGAATTTTGCAGAAGTAATATCGCTATTATTAAAGTTGCCTTGAGCGGTGTCTTCGACAGACTCTATAAAAGCTTGGGATGTAGCAGCAATTTGAGGGTCGCGGTAAGCATAAAAATAAAACTTTCCTGCCGTAGCATTATGTGCTGCTCCACAGCCATAGGCCCCCCCCTGTTCTCTGATACGCTTGTGGAGGGTTCTATTTTGCAAGATAAAAGATGCTATGCTCAACAAAGGTGCTTCAGGGTGGTCATAGGAGATGGTGTTGACAGCTTGTGCTGTAAAAGCTACTGGCGAAGCGATAACTCGCCCTTGAGAGTAGTTTGAAAAGTTTTGCGAGCTGCTCTGCCAGGGCTTACACTCTTTGGTAGAGATCTCAGAGAGACCGAAAAAACTCTCCTTTTTGAGATTGTGGTAAGTCTCTTCATCGCTGCTGATAGCCAGATGAGGGTTGGAAAGACCTAGCAGCTGCTGTTGAAGTTTTTGGAATTGCTCCACAACCTTTTGCGGGTTGGCTTGAAATTCGGGAAGCAACTCTTTGATGAATGAAAAATACCCTAGGCCGTACCACATGTTGGAGAGCTGCGAAGAAGCTCCTAGGCCGCTACAGGCTAGCTTGACGGCGTATTGCATGGCATTGTTGTTGAGGTTGGTGGCAAGTGAAGAGTGGTGTTGCATAAGTAATTCTTGGAGGCGTCCGGCATCGCTAAAATCAGCAGATTCGATCATATCTTTGATAAGAGTAAAAAAATGGTAATTGTTGCGTGATAAGGCTTTTCCTCCCACGGTCAAGATAGGAGTAAAACTCTGGTAGTCGTTAACGTGGTGGTTAAGTGACAATCCACAGTTAACCCCGCCAGTATATTTTTGGATGTATTCTAAATTCTGTAAGTAATCGCGAGATCCGCATCCGACCATAGGCAGCAGAAGGGCAAACAATCGTACCCAGGGAAGATCTTGATCGGAAAGCTGGGGCAAGTCGTAATTGACCTCGGCATAGACAAGGTCGTTGGTAAAACAGCTATGATGAAAAATCTGCAGTTTTTCAGAAAACCCTTTTTCCAAAGGAAGAATGCGAGGGGTGGTGGAAATATCATCGAGGCTGATAGTCGGCAAAACCTCCAGCTCAGCAGTTTCATCTTTATCTTGGAGTTCTTTGAGGCGGCGGCTAGTTTCGTAGATAGCTCGTTGTTCTTCTTCACTAAGCTGTTCGGCAATAGCTTGTAATTCTTCCCGTTCTTGTTGGGCTTCATGCCTTTCTAATTCTGTATCGGGCTTTAACATAACTCTGACATAATGAGAGTTGTCTAGAAAATATTTGGTGATAAGGTGAGAAAAATATTGGGGTTCTTGGATTTTGCTCCGTAGCTTGTCGAAGAGAGTGTGGATGAGTAAACCATCTTCAGGATTACCACCGTGAAGTCTGAGGGGCATACTTCTGATAAAGATCTTCAACCCGTAAGGAAAGCTGTCGCCGTCGATTTCTGTCCTAGAAAGTTCCAATTGGTGGATAGCAGCTTGGATCATTTCCTGTGATAAGCCTTGGCTAACGAGCTTTTGTAGCTCTTCGAAAACCAGCTTTTCTATTTGGTCACCATCCTGATCTCGGCAGCCTTTGGCTATCAGGGTCAAAGGAGCCTCGCTAAGCTCATTGTCAAAGTACATTCCTGCCTGCTGACATAACCCTGATTTGAGAAGTGCTTTTTTGAGGGGGGCAGCGTCGGAAGCCATCAAGACTATCTCCAGAACCTCTAAGGCTAGCACTTCCAGCTGATCTAGAATGTTAGTCGTCAGCCACCCCATAGCTATTATGGACTGATCTTCAATATCATCATCGGCTGTCGCAGGGTAAAAAGAAGTAACTTTCTTGGGAGCAGAAAAACGCGGCTGCGGGTTTATTAATGGTAGAGGAGGAGCATAAGACGTTTGGCCTAGAAGATGTTCCTCGAGGAAATCAAGATGGTCTTCCAAGGCAAAATTTCCGTAAAAGTAAAAGAGACAGCGGCTAGGGTGGTAATATCGGCTGTGGAAGGCTTTGAGGCCTTCATGAGTTAAAGTGGGTATGACAGTAGGATCTCCTCCCGAGTTGTAGCGATAAGGTGAGTCAGGGAACATGGTGGCCATCATGACTTCGGAAAGTCTGCTGTCAGGTGATGTTAGGACACCTTTCATCTCATTGTAGACTACTCCTTTGCGTAGAAGTGTTTCAGGGGTAGGGTTTTCGGGGTCTGCATACTCCAAGCGGTGGCCTTCTTGGTGGAAGCTCAACATATCAAGTTTAGGAAAAAAAACGGCATCGAGGTATACTTCCAGAAGATTATAGAAATCTTTGCGGTGTTGGGATGCTGCTGGATAGCAGGTAAAGTCCATGCCGGTCATCGCATTCATAAAGGTGTTGAGACTACGGCGATTCATCGCAAAAAAAGGGTCGCGAACGGGAAATTTTTCAGAGCCACATAAGACAGTATGTTCTAAGATATGGGGGGCTCCGTCAGAGCTTTCGGGATAGGTGCGAAAGGTTAGGCTGAAGACATTTTCAGGGTCGTCATTGACGATTTTTATAATGTGAGCTTGGCTAGGCTGGTGGACGACTTCGATGAGAGTGCTCTTAATCTCTTCGAGGGGGTTGACTTTAGTGACTTTGAAATTGCGATATTGCTGTCCTACGGTATCTAACGGCATAACTATTCCTGGGCTGTGCGCAACAGTGTACGCGGGGGTTGCAAAACTTTTAGTGGCCGATTATAATCTATAAGTTTTTGTTTACAAGGGAGAATCATGAAGAAAATCAACTTATTGCCCAACATTATTACTGCTATGGGCCTCGCTTTCGGCTTATTTGTCATTTTTCGCATTACTGTCACAGATGTCGAGCGCGAAAATTTCTACCACATCTTGCTAATTACTGCTGGATTGCTGCTTTTGTCGGCTTTGTGCGATGTCCTTGATGGAGCTGCAGCTCGTTTGTTAAAATCTGAAAGTGAGTTCGGTAGCATGTTTGACTCTCTCTCCGATGCTGTTTGCTTTGGCGTTGCCCCATCGGTGATATTGCTTAAGAGTCTCTCTTTAGATCCTGGTACCGAGCTGATTTTTGTCTTTACCATTGGCACTTTAGTGTTCTCCTCTTGCGGAGTTTTGCGGTTGGTGCGCTTTAAAGTTGCTAAAGATGATGTTAAAGGAGACCCTGCCAGCTTGTATGAATATAACCGCACTTTTACCGGCTTGCCGATTCCGGCAGCGGCTTTGGCAGCCGTTTCTGCCAACCTTTTTCTTTTATCTCCAGAGTTTACAGTGTTTTTTAGTATCTCTGAAGAGCTGCGAGCGACGATCTTGATAGCTATTATGATACTATTAGGATATTTGATGATAAGCCCCTGGAAATTTCCGAGCGTTAAAACTATCCAGTTTAAAGTTAAATCTATCCACCTCGTCTTTATGGCGGTGATGATTTCTGTTCTTCTACTTTACGGTATTTTACATCGTTTTGCGTTGGCTTTTTTCTGTTTTTCATGGGCGTACTTATTGACGGCCCTTGTATTGTCTACCATCAGACTTATTGCCGGAAAAAAATCTAAGACCCTTAAAGATTTTGAGCCCGAACCTGACGAAATCGATTGATGCTTATGATAATGGTTATACCATTTATCAAAAATAATTGCGTAATATGTACACCCCTTGTGTAATTATTTTTGATTAATGATATTAATACATTCTGAGAAGACCGATAACTTTGCCTTGGATGCTGACTTCTTCTTGGTGGATAGTTATCGGATAGGCCGACGAATGAGGGGCTTCCAGCCGGATATACATCCCTTCAGTATAATACCTTTTGATGACGGTTTCATGGTTATGGATCATAGCCATAATGAGATCGCCAGGCTCGGGGTGAGGGTTGGCCTCGACGATTAAAAGATCACTATCATTGATTTGATCATGGGATAAATTATCTCCGCGTACTTGGAAGATATAGCTATGTTCTGTGGAAGATACCAGCATCTCAGGTACAGAGATAGTGCTTATCGATGAAAAAGTCTCTATCGGTGAGCCTGCCGAAAAGTGGCCTATAAAGGGAACTTCGACAGCGGTAGTGGCTGCTGAGCTTTTTAGAGCATCGTCCGTAACCCGGAGAGAGCGTGAACAGTGTTTTTCATTGTCTATCAACCCTTTTCTTTTTAGTGCATGGAGGTGTTTGTATACTGACCCTAAAGATGAAAAATTGAAGCGCTCCTTAATTTCACGGTAGCTGGGAGAGTAGCCATAGTCGTTAGTATATTGGCTGATATACTCCAAGATCTCTTTTTGTCGTTTAGTGGTACCTTTCACGATACCTCCAAATTATCTTGTCAAGTAATAGGGGGGTGTACCACATAATGATAGCTGACATTAGAACATCGGAAAAAAAGTGACCTCCTTGGACTATGCGGACACCGCCTAGTAAGGTGCCCATAACAATAGTGCTAGCGATGCCGAAAATTAATAGTTGGCGGCTGCGGTAATGTCTCCCTAAGACACAAAAGGCTAGAAAGTAAAAACCTGCTGAAGCGTGACCTGAAGGGAAGGACTTGTTTTTATCGCTAGGAGAAGAAAAGTTGGGCTGATAATAAGGGAGATATTGCTGTGAGCCGCCGAACTCTTTAACTTCACGCGGTCGAGGTCGCCCCCAATGGTCTTTTAAGGTGAAATTTATGATCAATCCTCCTCCAATAACGAAAGATAGTATCAGAAGCCAAGCTGCGGGACGCCAGGGCTTTAAATGTGGGATGAAAAGGATGGTGATAGCGCCTAAGAAAACTATCCAGGCAGGTATTAGAGCATAATGGAAGATGGCTTTAGTCCAAAAGTTGTTGATGAAGTGCCCGTCAATGAAGAAATAATTGGATATCGATAAGTCAATGCGAGAAGCAAAGGGCGTTATTACTATTAGAATGATGAGTGGTAACCACCAAAGCAGTAATTTTTTTATCATAAGATGTTGGTATATGATGTTGATAAAAAAAGCCCCACCGCGGTGGGGCTTTTTTTATGTTAGCTTTACTCTACCGATAAGACGTAATAAGCAGGAAAGGCAAAATTATTATTGCTGCGGGGAGCTACCGTTAAGGTGGTATACTCTCCGACCTTGCCTTGTAAGTCGATAGCAGTGCTATAAAGATATGCTACCGGCTTATTATTGACTTTTAAGAGGTAGTCTCCTGGCTTATTTTTTACCACTTCATGGTAAGGCTCTACGTTGCCGCTAATGATATCAGCGTATACACGTTGCTCTTGATAGAAGTCTTCTTTGGTTTTGTTAGGATTTTTAGCCAGCCATTCTTGGTAGGCAGCCTCTTCTAATGGTTCCCAAACTTTCATTTTCTCAGTAACCTCTTCGGATGTCCAGGTTATGGTTTCCTGGTCGTAGGCTTTAATATCAACAACTTCTAGTGCCGAAGTGTCGCGGGCTACTTCTTCTCTAGGGGTTTGCTCAGCTTTGCGTTCTAAGTATGCCAATTTCTTATGGAGGTAGGCATCTTGGGTGGATTCCAAAGCTTTTTTAGCTTTAGCAACTTCTGTGGGGTAGTCACTATATTCGTCGATAACGTAGCTGAATTTGCTTTCTACAAGTTCGAAGTTGATCTCTTCAAAAGGTTTACGCAACTCTGATTGGCTTAGAAGATAAGCATTGTTCAGAGCTTGAGAAGCTTCTTTTTGACGGTTTTCAACCCTAGCAATATAGTGGGCATCACCAGCGTAATCGACGTACTCCTTGGCAACATAAAAGTAAGTGTTTTCAGGGATGTCAATCTCCATCCATTTGCTGTTATCAGGGCTTATCAACCCCGAAACGTTATCACCGGTGCTTAGCTGTGCAATAACTGGAGATTCTAAGTCTGGCCCTAAGCGGATGTTGACATTAGATCCTTCAACAATGCCATCTAAAACATAAGTCCTGAAGATGTAAGCTTTAGTGCCTTCGGGAGGTTGAACAGCAAAAAAGTCGCCTTCCAGTTTTTTTACCGATATAAGGTCGCCTTTGTTGAGCTCTTTATAAATTTGACCTTCTAAAAAAGGACTTAGGCGCATCCTGACTTTATCTCCTCTGATTTTGCCAGTAAAAGGCTTTAAGGGAGATGGGTCTTGAGCTTGGAGGTTTCCCGTTGTTAAGCATAAAGCTGCTAAGCCGAGAAATAAAGTCATTATTTTTTTCATAATTTTAACCCTGAAACTAAATTAAAAGCAGAGATTTATGATTAACATAAATAGTTCTTTTTTTCAAGCTCTTATAAACTGATGTTAGGGGTTACTACTGTGGTTTAAACTGTAATGGCATCTATGCTCGAAGGTTAGAGGGGTATCACGGGTTTAAGAACGACAAATTTACTTGTGATACAATTATAGAGACAAGAAAAATGTAAATTGTTTACATACTGTTTAGAGAGAATTTACCTTACAGCAAAAGGAGAGGGGGATGAGTATAAACTTACGAGTAAGTAATGTTAACCAGGGTTCTGCCGCTAATATTTCAGTAGCAGGGCTAGTAGCAGCGTTTATTATATTTCTGACTATGGCTGTGCCGCTGCAGGGGGCGACGCCAGCACAAAGAGTTTTAGAAAAGCTTAAAGAAAGTACTCCTGAGTTGGAAAAGGTAGGTGATAAACCTCATCTTCCTACGGTAGCTATAGTGACTACAGGAGGTACCATTGCAGAGAAAACCGATCCCAAGACTGGCGGTGCTGTGCCTGCTGTTTCTGGGTCGGATCTGGTGGAGGCTGTTAAAGGGTTAGATGAAATTGCTAATATCGCGGTGATGAATTTCTGCAATATCGATAGCTCACAGATGGAGCCTGCTATATGGGCCGAGCTTAGCAAAGCTGTTGATAAAATTCTGGAAGATTCTTCTATTGCAGGGGTAGTGGTTACACATGGTACAGATACGATGGCCGAAGGGGCTTATATGCTAGACCTTACCATAAAAAGCGATAAGCCGGTGGTTTTTACAGGAGCTATGAATGATGCTTCTAGCCTTAACCCTGATGGCCCTGCCAATATCCTCCATGCTGTACAGCAGGTGTGTTCTCCAGAGGCTAAAGGTTGGGGAGTGACTGTCACTCTTGATCGATATATTAACAGCGGTGAGGTCGTCAGGAAAACTCAGTCTACTAATCCTCAGACATTTATGTCAGGAGCTTCGGGGTATTTGGGTTATATTTTTGATGGTAAAGTTGTCCGTTACAATGACCGTCCTTTCTGCCAGCGCTTACCTCTTCCTGAGCAGCTTCCTAAAGTAGTTTATATCGCCACCTACGCCGGTGCTGATGGCTCGTTGGTGCGCAGTGCGGTAGATTCCGGTGCTAAAGGTCTTGTTGTGGATGGCGTTGGTGCAGGCAATGTTAATGAAGATACCTATAATGCTATCCTCTATGCTCTTTCCAAAGATGTCAAGGTTGTTATGGCTACCCGTGTTTATTATGGGGGCTTCGAACCTATCTATGGTGATCAGGGAGGGGGAAAGACTTTAGTAGATCAGGGGTGTCTGATGGCGCCGCTTCAAGTTACCGGTCCTAAGTCCCGGATACTTTTGATTTTGGCCCTCGGTAACTATGCTGATCAACCCGAAAAGTTGGAAAAAGTGTTTTCCCGGAATTAAATCTACGCTTGTAACCTAATCTCATTCTCCTGCAGTCTGCTGGAGAATGAGATTGGGTTATCATCACAGGAAGTTTTTAATCCTCCGAGGGCTAAACTTCAGAACGGGGGTTAGCTTTCTAGGACAGCTTTAAGGTGTTCACAGTGAGGCTTACCACAAGTACAACCGATAGGATCACCTAAATAAACTTGGTATTGCTCATTGGGGTCAAGGGGATTTGTGACTTTGTAAAGCTTGTCGTTAATTTGGTCGATATCCCACTCACGGAATTTGAGGTCTTCATCGGAGACAGGCTCTTCCGAAATTTGATGGTCTTCAGCTTGATCTTCTTGACGAATAGCACGCATGATTTGGCAATGCATGCAATTGCAGTCTTCAACAGGTTCGGGCATGCCAGCTAAGTCTTCAGGGGTGACGATGTGGGCGATAGCTGCGATTTTATCCAGAACATCTTGAGGTAGCGGAGGTGAATCGCTTTGGTCAGGGTTGTGGCGCATCATCGCTCCCATCTGCTCTAAAGCTTCTTTGTCATCGATGTTGAAAGATAGAGGGGCTCCTCCCATCTTATAAAGCTGATCGGGGGTAGCTTGGCCTTCCGGAAAGCTTGAAAAAATATTATTAATTTTGGATTGCATCTCTTCGTTGAAATGCTGCGATTCCGCTTCAGCCTCAGCTTGGTTTTCTAAGTAGAGAGCGTGCTTGTCAAAAATTTCGTCAATTAACAAAGAATCTAACTCCGGAACTTCAACCTTATTACCGTCTTTGAGCATTACTACCAAAACTTTTTGGTCACTTTCTTCTGTGTCTTCAACATGTAAGGCTTGTACATTAGTCCAGCTAGTGGAAATGTAAGGGGGGATGCTTATAATAGTGTCTGTGATCTTCATTAAAAATACCTTGAAGTGAAATTTTGTCTGCATGGACCTCAGAGCTTACCTGTAAAATCTTGAGCCTCATGCTTTTTGTAACTGTAAGTTAAGCAACTTTTTTCTTTTTCTTTAAAATTTAATATAGCTCATAGCTTATAAAAAGTCAAACATTTAGCACTCTGTGTTGCCGACTGCTGAAATAGTTTGAAATTGCAAAATTTGTCTGGTGATGCTATGAAGTCATTAAGACATAAGATAGGGAGTAGCTATTATGAGCGATAAAAAAACTTTTGTTCTAGATACCAATGTTTTGTTGCACGATCCTAATGCTTTGCAGGAATTTCCTAATAGCAATTTGGTGATACCTTTGACAGTTTTGGAAGAGCTGGAATCGATGAAAAAATATACTTCTGAGTTGGGGCATAATGCTCGGAGGGTGATAAGGTATCTAGATTTTTTGAAAAATGTTGGCGATGGAAATCTGCATCGTGGTGTTAAGATTGATAATGGATCTACAATCCGCATACAGGTAAGAGTTAAAAGCGACTTCCCTATTCATGGGGTTTCTAAGAAGAATATCCAAATCATCATGGCGGCCTATCTTTTACAAGAGGAGGGGCAGAGGGTAGTCTTTGTTTCCAAAGACATAGCAGCTAGGGTTAAAGCACAGGTTATCGGTTTAGAAGCCGAAGATTATGAAAAGCTTAAAGTTTCTTATGGTGAATTATACCAAGGGTACCGCGAAGTGGAGGTTTCAAAAAAAGAGATTGACCTCCTTTATAAGGACGGTGCTATAGAGCCGATGGTAGAAGGTTTATCACCTCATGAATATTGTTATCTGAAGACTAGCGATAATAACAGCTCTGCCATAAGCAGATTTTGTCCTAAAAGTAAAAAGTTAGTATCTGTTTCAGCCTTAGAGCAAGGGATCTGGGGAGTCAAACCTTACAATATCCAGCAGCGCTGTGCTCTAGATTTAGTCTTGAATGATGATATTAATTTGGTAACTCTTGAAGGTCCGGCGGGTACGGGAAAAACTCTCCTAGCATTAGCGGGAGGCGTTCATAAAGTTTTCGATGAAGGTACTTATAAGCGCATTTTGGTGAGCCGACCAATCGTTCCTCTAGGTAAGGATATCGGTTACCTTCCAGGATCCAAAGAAGAAAAGCTGGTCCATTGGATGCAGCCTATTTATGATAACTTAGGAGTTATCTGTGATACTTCTGGTGAGAAGACCAATGAAACTATGGAGTGGATCGTCGATAGTAACAAGTTTGAAATTGAAGCCGTCACTTATATCCGAGGGCGTTCATTACCTAAGATGTATATGATTATCGATGAAGCTCAAAATTTGACCCCTCATGATGTTAAGACCATAATTTCTCGGGCGGGGATGAATACCAAGGTTATACTCACCGGTGACCCTTCGCAGATTGACAATCCTTATCTTGATCAGGACTCTAATGGGTTAACGTTTACGGTGGAACGCTTTAGAGAGCACGGTATTGCTGGCCATATAAGCTTGTCGACTACCGAGCGATCACCCTTGGCAGCGTTGGCTGCTAATATTATGTGATGATAATGGATGCCAAGAATAGCTTAACAGAAGGCAGAATTGTATCTTCATTGGTGCGTTTATCGTTGCCGATTATCTTGGCGAACTTATTGCAAACGGCTTACCAGTTGGCGGATGTTTTTTGGTTGGGGCGCTTAGGTTCCGAAGCGGTTGCAGCGATATCTTTGAGCTTTCCCATACTTTTCTTTATGATATCCTTAGGGGGAGGGTTAACGATGGCCGGCACCATTTTGGTAGCTCAAGCTAAAGGACGTAATAATCAGAAGATGGTCGACTATATCTCCGCCCAAACAATTACTTGGACGGTCATCGTTTCTATGGTTTTTGTGGTATTAGGATATCTTTTAAGCCCGTGGGTGGTTCAGACAACGGCTGCTGCCCAGGAAGTTTTTGCTCCCGCCGTTTATTATCTCCGAATAACTTGCTTGGGAATAACTTTTATCTTCGTTTATTTGAGTTTCCAGTCTTTGTTGAGAGGTGTCGGAGATGTTAAAACCCCTTTTTATGTGGTTTTGGGGGCTGTTTTACTTAATATCATTTTGGACCCTCTCTTTATCTTTGGCTATGGCCCTCTGCCTGCGATGGGCGTGGGCGGTGCGGCATTAGCGACAATAATTTCTGAAGGCCTTGCTTCCTTGATAGGGATGTATATCTTTTTGACGGGGAGGTGCGGTATTAAACTGCATCTTGTCGAATTGAAGCCCGATTGGAAATTGGGGCGCGGGATCTTGCGTCTAGGGTTGCCAGTGTCTATTGAGCAGTCTATGATAGCTTTGGTGATGATGGTAATGGTGGGCTTGGTATCTACCCTGGGAACAGCGCCTCTTGCTGCCTACGGTATCGGGGGGAGGGTTTTTAGCTTAGTGATTATCCCTGCTTTGGGACTGTCGATGGCAACGTCAACTATGGTAGGTCAAAATGTTGGGGCAGGAAAATTTGAAAGGATAACGGCTATCGCCAAAGTTAGCTCTTTGTTGGGTTTTGTAGGGCTGACAGCTTTAGGGATATTCTTATTTGTAGTAGCGCGGCCTTTAACTGAAATTTTTATCCCCAATGAAGAAGCGACTATCATTTTAGCTGCAGCCTTTATTAAGTATATGGCTTTAACATTTGGGTTTGTGGGTATTCACCAAGCTTGTAGCGGGGCTTTGCGTGGAGCAGGAAAAACATTGTCGACGATGATTATCACTATTGTAAATTTATGGGTTTTACGCCTTCCTCTTGCTTATATCTTTGCTATATATGGTGGCATGGGGGCTAGGGGGATCTGGCTATCCTTTCCTATTGTAAATATAACAGTGGCTTTGATGGCAGCGGGCTGGTTAGCTACCGGAAGGTGGAAGAAAGATGCTCGCGAAATCTCTGCCTTAGGGATGGTCGAAGAGCACCTCAATAGTTACTTCGGTAATGAAGTTGTAGAATGAAAAAGCAGGGATGAACCCAGTTTCAATGAGAGCGTAGAGACAGGTCCAGAGCTTTCGAATAAAAAAAATACTAGAAGAAGTACTCTGGTTTTACTAGGAAACGGGGTAGGTTAGACTTTAAAGCTTGCCAATTTTTAAGCATTTTGTTAAAAATTAAGACATGACAAAGTTAACAGAAAATCCTTTTAAATTTGGCAATCCAGTTCGTGGGGATTATTACTTTCCACGCCCTGAGTTGACTAATACAGTTCGGCAGTTTCTATCGAATCATATCCATGTTGTATTAATGGGGCCTCGAAGATTTGGAAAGACGTCGTTCGTACTTGATTTATTTGAACATCTTGAAAAAGAGGGATATGTTTGCCTTCTGGTGGATATTTTCAATGTGACATCTCATCGTGATTTTCTTCATCAATTTCTAAGAGCCTTAAGAAAAAAACAAAGTCTTAAAAATAGACTGAAGAATTGGCGAAAAAAGATAGGTCGTTTAAAACCCCAGCTCAATTTAGAATTTGACCCGCAAACAGGAAGTCCTAATCCAAGTCTAGGATTGAGCTTGGGTCAACTAGATGAGGAAGAGGTTAGGGCTGGAATACAAGATTTACTCGATGAATTGACAAATTTAGGAGATAATGTAGTTATAGCATTAGATGAGTTTCAGCAGATTTCACAACTTGAGGATAAGGGGTGGCTTGAGGCCACAGTTCGTACTCATTTCCAAAGGCTGCCCAATGTTTCTTTTCTCTTCACTGGTTCTAGGAAAGCACTAATATCAGATATGTTGAACGACCCGTCTCGCCCATTATACCGTTCTTGTCAGATGATTGATTTTCCTTCTTTTGGGGCCAATTTCTCTGATTGGGTTATCTCACGTTTCAGAATGGTAGGAATTAAATGCAGCAAAGAAGCTGTTAACCATCTAAGAGAGTTGGTTCAAGATACACCCAACTATGTTCAAATGGTTTGTTTTCATTTAGTTGCCCTGGCCCGAACGACAGTAGATGTTGCTGGTGTAGAAGAAGTTCTTGACACAGTTGCTAGGCAAAATGCTTATGCCTACCAGACTCTCTTGAATTCGCTCACATTAGCACAACAAAGGGCATTAAGGCTTGCAGCTAACGAAAAACACTCGCTCTTTCAAAAGGAGCAGCTTGTAAAGTATGAAATATCAAGTGCGCCCGCTCTTCATAATTCTATTAAAGCTTTGAAGCTGAAGGGTATCTTAGATGAAGAAGGCACAGTAAAAGGAAGAGTGTTGTTTGACGACCCTCTTTTTGCGTACTGGCTAAGGATAAGTTTTCCAATGTAAAAAAAAGCTTAGCAATCTTTGCTAAGCTTTTGTAAGGTTTGGAGGTGGAGAGACTCGAACTCTCGTCCTAAGTAAGCTACGTAATAGCCTCTACATGCTTAGCGCCTTAAATTTTGCCAGCCTCATCGTAAGACGCCCCGCTAAGGCCGGCCTGCTCCATTTATCTTGGTACTAAACTCCTAGAAGCTTCGGAGATTAGCCCATACCAAGTGGTATGACGATAGCACCACAGCCCTTGGTCAAACTCTGGGCTATCGGGTTACTGAGAGGTATTAGCTCCCGTAACACAGACTTCACTTACTGCTTATTAAGCAGCCATAGCGAAGTCGGCTTCCTCATTAGAGATGCCATTTAAAATGTTTTACCGGTTTTTTTAGGAGGCCAACCGATATCCTCCGCATGCAACTAATATTTCACTCCCTAGTCGAAACCTAATCACCCCCGTAAATATTTTCAATTACGAAATAATTATATCAAAAAAGAAGTTGTTTTTCAAGGGTAAAAAAAATGCCTGCATTTCCCGCAACAGAGGGGAGGAGGAGGTGAGAGAGAAACGCAGGCGGAGTAAGATTTAGTAATCTTGTGATTTTTGTGCTTTAAAGAATAGAAACTATATAATAGCCAAAGATTAAGGTCAACAATTTATCTGTAATGGTTGGTGATTACAGGTGCCGGGAGAGAAGCTTTTGGGCGGATTCTATAGGGGGAAGATTGTCGAGGGGGAAGGTAGTTACTTTACTAGCACGGTTGGAGAGGCAGTGGCGGTAAGTTTTGTCATAATATTGGAGGATGAGTTCTACGGCTTTTTCAAAAGGACCTTCCCGGAAAGCTTGGCAAGCTTCTTGGGTGCGTAGGCCTCCCAGCCGTTTTTTTATCCTCATGGTTGCCTCAACTAAATCGTCGGCAGGGATATGGCCATAAAGTTGATGGATATGAGCTATTCGTTCTTGTAAAGGGCGTTCAAGGAAGTATAAGGGTGCCGATTGCATCATCATAAAAAGAGCGTCAGGGATTTTGCAGCGTCCGATCATGCGGCTTTCATCTTCTATCCATACAGGGCGCTTAGGGTCGAAGGATCCCCACCTGAGGGCTATCTTATTTTCGAAATGTTCATTGTAAGGTTGAGGCTGCTGCCCGAATCTGCCGAAGCTGCTGCCACGATGGTTAGCTAAAGCTTCGAGGTCTAGGATTTGCTGGCCTCGATCTTGCAAAGCTTTGAGGATGGCGGTTTTCCCCGAGCCGCTGTAGCCTCCCAGAATATTGACCCGACGTGGTTGTTGCAAGGTCTTTAAAACCCAATGACGGAAGGTTTTATAGCCTCCTTCAAGCTGGTAAGCGGAATGGTTCAAAGTTTTAAAGAGCATTGTGATAAAGCCACTGCGCATCCCTCCACGCCAGCAATAGATTTTGAGGGGCTGTTGATGAGCTTGCCTAAAAGCTTCTTCGACCAAAGATTCTGCTTTGGAGGCTATGATTTCCAAGCCCCGGCTGATCGCTGTTTGTTGACCTATTTGTTTATAGAGGGTTCCTATTTCGGTGCGTTCTTCATCGGAAAATAGTGGTAAGCTGCGCGCACCAGGAATATGGGCATGCTGATATTCAGTGGGGCTGCGGACATCGAAGATTGTCCCTGGAGCAGCCATGAACTTTGATAGAGTAAGGGGTTTTAACATGCGGATAGCATACTCCAACTAACGACTTGTTTAAAAGCGATTTTAGCGCTATCATCACCCCTTAAAATATGAGGAGTCTTTAAGCATTATGGAAAATTCCCGTTATATTATAGGCATAGACCTTGGTACTACTAACTGCAGCGTTTGCTATGTTGATACTACTGAAGCCTTTTTACAGCAACACCCCCTTAAGATCCCCCAAGTTATTAGTGCGGGGCTTGTTGAAAGTGTATCATTGTTGCCATCGTATTGTTACCTTGCTAGTGATTATGAGTTTCCATCGGGAGCTCTTAAGTTACCTTGGCATTCCAACGCGGAATATTTTGTCGGACATTTTGCCAAAGACCATGGCATGTTAGTTCCTAGCCATCTGGTGTCGTCGGCTAAAAGTTGGCTGTGTAACCCTGCTGCGAGCCGTCATGAAAAGATATTGCCGCCAGATAATGCTCCTGAGTTGGAGCAGATAAGCCCTGTCGAGGCTACTCGCCGCTATCTAGAGCATATCAGGTCTGCTTGGGATCACCAGGTAGCTAAAGGTGACCCCGATGCTTATTTTGATGAGCAGGAAGTTATCGTCACCGTGCCTGCTTCTTTCGATGAGGTAGCTCGCACCTTGACGATCACCGCTGCTCAGCAGGCGGGATATAAAAAGATGACCCTCCTCGAAGAACCTCAGGCAGCATTCTATTCTTGGGTTTCCCAGCATGAGAAAAGTTGGGAGTCGTTATTTGTTGCAGGTGATACCATCTTAGTTTGCGATATAGGTGGAGGAACCTCGGACTTTAGCTTGATTGAAGTCCAGCAGTCCGGCGACCATCTTGTCTTTCAGCGGATGGCTGTCGGCGACCATCTTTTATTGGGGGGTGATAATATGGATCTTGCCTTAGCCTACTACCTTGAAGATAAATATAATCTGGAGCTGAATGGTAAGCAATGGCACCAGCTCGTTCATCTTGCTAGGCAGGCTAAGGAGTCCTTGTTGGACGCTGAAAAAGAGGAGGTTTATAATGTTGCTCTCCAAGGTGAGGGTAGCCAGGTCGTCGCGGGAAGTATAGCCCTCCAAATCCAGCGCCAGGAGGTGGTGGAGCTGCTTGCCGAAGGGTTTTTCCCCCTTAATACTTATGATGACGCTCGGCAGATCATCAAAGGGGGTGGTGTGCGTAGGATGGGCCTTCCCTATGAAAATGATCCTGCCATTACCAAGCACCTTGCCTCATTTCTCGATAATAAGCCTGCATATATCCTCTTTAACGGGGGAACTATGAAGCCACAGCTCTTTCAAGAGAGGATAGTTGATAATATCGAGAGTTGGTTTGGTGGTGACCTCCGAGTTTTAAAGTCTTCAAGCTTAGACTATGCCGTAGGGCGAGGTGCGGCTTATTATGGTAAGGTGCGGCGTGGCCTAGGGGTAAGTATTGGCAGCGCTCTTCCTCGCACCTATTATTTGGGTGTAGAGGTCGAAGGAAAGACTAAACTTTTAACTATCATGTCTCGAGGGCGTTCGGCAGGTACTAAGGTGGTCGCGGAGCAAGATTTTCTATTGTCACCTAATATGCCGGTATCTTTTCGGCTTTGGTCATCGCATACCCGCTTAGAAGATCGTGAAGGGGAGATCGTCGATATCGATGAAGAGCAGATGCATGCTCTGCCACCGATCTTTACCGCTTTACGTTATGGCAAAGGAAGCACTGATAAGCTGCCGGTAGAGTTGGAAGTTTATTATTCAGAGATCGGTGTTTTGGAGTTGTCTTTAAAAGCTAAAAACAGCGACCACCGCTGGGGTTTGAGCTTTCAGCTTCAAGCGGCTAGTGGTCAGGATAATGCTATCAATGCCATCACCTCGGGGACGAGTGGCGATGAGACCGTCGATGAAGGTTTTTTAGCCGAAGTTCAAGAAAATCTTAAGGAGGCTTTCAGGAGTAGACCAGCGAAGGTGATGCAAGTTCTGGATGAAAGCCTCCAAAGACCTCGTCAGGAATGGTCTCCGGCAATCTTACGAGGGCTGTGGCCAGCATTGGTAGATCTGGCTGAATCAAGGAAAGTATCTCCTCAACATGAAGCGCGCTGGTGGAATCTGGCAGGATACTTTCTACGACCCGGCTACGGCTATTCCTGCGATGACTTTAGGATTAAAGAGCTGTGGCGCATAATTTTACAACCTTTAGCCTTTGGCAAGGACCTCGAAGTGTCTTTACAGCAGCTGATATGCTTTCGAAGGATTGCCGGCGGACTAGGACGAGGACAGCAGGCTCAGCTGGCATCACAGATAGTTGCTACGCTCTTCGATAAAAAGAAAAAAAATATCCTCCTGAAAAGTAAGCGCGATATTCAAACTTATTCAGAAAAGATAAGAGCCTTAGGAGCTTTCGAGCTGTTAGATCTGAACCTCAAAATTTCTCTGGGCAACGCTATCGTCAAGCGTATATCTGCCGGCGAAGGCGGTAAGAGCGATTTTTGGGCTTTGGCACGTCTAGGGTCTCGACATCTTCTCTATGGGACCATTGCCAATGTTATCAGCGTCGAGAAAGCCCAGGAGTGGGTCGAGCAACTTTTAGAGCTCGATGACTCTAAGCGCTTTTTTCCTTTGCTGCAGCTAGCGCGCCAGACCGATAGGCGTGAGATCAACCTCCCTGAAAATATAGTTGGCAGCGTTGCCGACCATTTTGACAGGCACCAACGTCCTGATTTGAAGAAGCAGCTTACTGACGATCACCTCTCGCATTTGGAAGAGGAGCAAATATTCGGTGATCACCTCCCACAGGGGTTGATGTTGGCGAGCAAATGATCTTTTACCTCTTGAAGAGGTTTTTGCCAGCAACCCTGCTCCTCTTTGCGATAAAGGCGTGCAGAGGAATACCATAGGCTCCGTTGGCCTTCGGCATGCCAGCGCCAATTGCAGGGTGAGGGCAGCAAGATATAACAGGGTACGCCTAAAGCCCCCGCTAGATGAGCAGTGGTATTGTCGATAGTTACTACTGCATCTAAGGCCGCTATTTGGGCAGCGAAGGTGTCCATATCACCGAGGGGGTCGACTTCGCTGTCCTGGATGATCTCGAGATCGTATTCGGCAGTAAAGCTTGCTAGCTCTGCACTATGATCACCATATTGGAGGTTTACCCAGCTAATATTGTCTAGCTCCAAAAGAGGTAGTAGTTGCTCTAGAGCTATGCTGCGTTCTTCGCTCTCGGTAGTATGCCACGATAAGCCCACCAGAAATTTTTTGGGGTAGCGTTCTCTTATGGTACTCGTTTTCTTCTCATCAGGTTTTAAGAAAGGTTTGCCAGGGAAATCTTCGGCAGAGTTTCTGAAGTGGTTGGCGAGATTGCCTAGTGGTATCATATAGTCTGCAGAGGAAAAAGTGTTTTTAAGGCGCTCATTATCGGGAAGGTTATAGGTGTCTTTGATAGGGAAAGAACGACGAAATAAAGAAAATAAGCGGGGATGAGCTCGGAAGTGTAGTTCGGCATCAGGGTAGCATTTTTTGAGGTCGGGAATTATGCTGCTAAACATAACAATATCCCCCATACCTTCTGCTTGGGTGATGAGGACTTTTTTGCCATTGAGATCTTCACCTTGCCACCAAGACAAGGTTTTTTCTGGAAAATAATAACAAAAAAGCTCTTTGCTGTAATATTCCGGAACTTTCCAGCGCCATAAAGATTTTCGCCAGCCTTCACGAAAATGGCCTAAATAGAGCTTCAGGTTGCCAAGAGTATAGTGGGCAAAAGCATACTGGGGGTCGGCCTCTAAAGCCTTGGATAGATATTGGTGACATAAACTAGGAGAGTAACAGTGCTGTAAATAAATCAAGGATGTTTGGAGGTAATATTCGGCAGCATGGTCAGGGTTATTATTAGCAGCCTCACAGTAGACTGTTACTGCTTCAGGGTAACGTTTAAAATCTATTAAGCTCTTCGCTCTAGCTTTGATGATGCTAGGGTTTTCGGGAGCCAATTCAGCAGCCTTTTGATAAGTTTTTAAAGCTTCTTCGGTGTGACCTTTCAATTTTTGGCAATGGCCAAGGTAAAGAAACTTCAAGGCTTGGTCAGAGGCGTATTTAGCCGCCAGTTGATAATGGTGAACACCTTGACTAAAATTTTTTTGTATTACAAAGATTTTGGCTATCTCGCTTTGATTTTTGGCATCCCAGCGATTAATTTTCAGGGAATTCTGATAGGCTCCTAAGGCGGCAGGGTATTGTTCCAAGAAATAAAAAGATTGCCCTACTTGATAGTGGACCTCATAATCCTGAACAGAGCCATCTAAAGCTTGCTGGTAGTGTTCGATAGCTAAGATGTGTTGGCCAAGTCTAGCGTAAGTTATTCCTAAATCGTAATAGATATCTTTATCGTTAGAGCCTGGAAGGTTGAGAGCTCTTTTTAAATATTCTGCAGCCCGAGAAAAATCCTTGGCGCCAAAGGCTACCAGCCCCGCTTTATGAAAAACTTGGGGATCGCGAGGGTATCTTTCTAGAAGCTGTTTGATAGCTTCCTCAGCCTCTGCTGTTCGACCTTGGAGAGCATCATGAGTGATCTGCTTTAAAATGTCTTTGAGAGTCATATTAAGAGAAGATTTAATGTAAGTATTAATTGATAAGTGCTATGATGTACAAAATCGCTAATAAAAAAAAGATTTCTTTTAGGATGCCAGCTAATCAGCACACACCAGCACTAGAACAATGGGACCGTATAGGAGAAGTAGTATTTTCACGGGGTACTTATCAAGTTGAAGTGCTTGCTAAAGGAAAGAAGAGCTCTTGGACTTTTCTTCAATTCGATGAAACAGGCAAGTTGCGGGATTATCTGTGCTCTTGTGATGAGGAGCATTGCTCTCACTTGGCGATAGCATATAAAGCTGTCAGCTATCCGCGCCTTATCCATCTCGAGTTCTCTGATTCTTTGTGGAACACTTTAGGGAAGCTGTGGGCCGACGCTTATGGCTATGATGCCGACGTTCTCAAGAAAGTCGGTGATGGGCATTATACGATCGATAGCCAGCGGTTTTCCTTGCAGATCTTTACCCCTCAAAAGTGCCGAGAATGGATCGATGAGAGGCTTAAAGAAAGCGAAAGCAACTCTCTCAAATTCTCCAACCTCCCTCAGGAAGAGATCGATCATTGGAGGCAAGGACGGGCTAGCCAGGCTTTGTATTACGAACTTTCTTTTTGGGCTGACATTGCTAAATATATGGCTGTCCAACAACATTTTCAAAAACCTTACCGAGTAGAATTTTTATACGCTGAAGACCATTCTATTAAAGGTTTAAAAGTCACTTTTAACGACCTTTCATGGCAATGTGAGCTTTCGACAGAACAGTTGGCAGAGGTTATCGCCAAGCTCAATATGGTAGAGAGCCCTTTGCCGGTATATGATTATGGTGAAGATGCGATAGAAGATATTTATTACCATAAGGATGAAGGAACCTTTACTATAAAGGAGCTTTCCCAGCCCCACCCCTCTAAAGATGAAGAGATATTTTTCGAGGTAGGCTGCTGGCTTTTTATTCCGGGGAAGGGCTTTTTTTCTAAGGAGCACCACCCTTTATGGGGCAGAAATAAGGTCGAAAATGATGAGGTCGAAGCAGTCTTAGAGGAATATTGGCATTTGGTATCGCGTAAAATTGTCAACACTGTAGTACACCACGAAAGAGTTGACCTTCACTACGAATTGAATTTTGATGAACATTGGACTTTACATATCGCCCCTTACCTCTTTAATCCCGGAGATTTGCAGTGTCGGGGAACGCGTCTTTTTGGACAGTGGGCATACTTGGAAGATCTAGGATTTTATCGGCTGAAAAGAGGTGAGTTTCCTCCGCAAATGATGAGCATCGCCCCTAAAGATATCAATGATTTTGTAACTGTTCATCAAAGCTGGCTCAACACTCAGAGAGGCTATAGGATCCGCTATGTTAACCTCGGTGAAAACCTCGCCTATAAAATAGAAGAAGGCGCGCTGTACTTCTATAGCTATGTTGATCTAGGAGATATCGGCGATGAGGGCGTTGACTTTGGTGAATGGGTATACTTGGAGGGTAAAGGTTTTTACTCTAAAGGACGTTCTATTGCGGGAGTTAACATAAGACCTGGCTTGAAAGTCTCCAAGGAGAAGGTCGCTGAATTTATCGATAAGAACTATGGGGAGTGCTTGAACATCCCTGGGTTTTTCCTTGCCGAATGCCCGGTGCTGAAGTCGGGGTTGAAGGTGGAATACGAAGATCCTGATAGGATAAAGGTTGCCCCTGACTATAAATTCAGTATTCCTGGCAAGGTGAGATTCTATGGTGATTATGTTTATTTGGAAGGCGAAGGTTTTTATCATTTGCCGCAGCATCTTCGCTTGCCCGAGGAATTTCAAGAGTCACAAGTTATTGCAGGGGAGGAAGTTTTTTCTTTTTTAAAATATAAGCTTCCGAGTTTGGAGTCTTTTGTTACTTACCTCGACTACCGCTTGCGCAAGCCCCATGAGTGGGCGTTGAAGGTTGTAGAGGCTGACTTTGACTCCCAGCAAGCTGTATGGCAGCTTAACCTCGAATATAGCAGTGAATATGGAAAGGTGGGCGTCGACGATCTCTTGCGAGCTCAGCATAAAGGGCGTCAATATCTTGTTTCTGAAGCGGGGCTTGTCAACCTTAAAGACCAGCGCTGGCAGTGGATGAAGCGCCTGCTGAAGGGTTATAGCGGTGAAGGGTCTCTGCTTTTAACATCAGCAGAATTCCTTAAACTATACGCCTTTGAAGAGCCTTCCGCTGGTGACCGCCTAGGGTGGTTTGAGGCTTTAGGAGCTTTCCTTACCCTCAAAAATTATTCTTTAAAGGGCTTTAAGAGTTCTTTGCGCGACTATCAAACAAAAGGTCTCGAATGGTTATGGGCTCTCTATCAATATCGTTTGGGAGGTTTGCTTTGTGATGATATGGGGTTGGGAAAAACCCATCAGGCGATGTCTCTTATGGCCGCAATTAATAACAGTTCTAGAAAGAGGCAAAAATTTTTGGTTGTCTGTCCTACATCGGTAATATGGCATTGGCATGATAAGCTTACCCATTTTTATCCTTCACTGAAGGTTATAGTTTACCATGGTACAGGACGCGACCTGGAAGCCTTCGATAACGATGGCCATGTTCTGATTACTTCCTATGGTATATACCGTCGTGATCAAGAGCTGCTCGACAAATACCCTTGGAAGCTCGCCATCCTCGACGAGATTCAGGTCGCCAAAAACCCTTACAGCAGAATACACCATGCGCTGGCAAGCTTGCCGGCAACCATGCGCCTAGGGTTGACGGGTACACCTATAGAGAATAATTTACAGGAGCTTAAGGCTCTCTTCGACCTTGTCTTACCGGGGTATATGCCGTCGGAAAAAGTCTACAAAGAGCTCTTCGTCGTTCCAATAGAAAAACAGGGTGACCGAGAGCAAGCTGCTCTTTTACGGCGGATTGTGAGGCCTTTATTAATGAGACGTACCAAGGAGGCGGTGCTCACAGACTTACCTTCCAAGACAGAGAGCATTGAATTCTGCGAGCTCGCCCCGGAACAAGACCGCCTTTATCATAAGCTACTGCTACAGTCGCGCGATAAGTTGTTACATGACTTGTCTGACAGTTCCAAAGATGTCCCATACCTCCACATTTTTGCCTTGCTATCTAACCTTAAGCAAATATGCAACCACCCTGCGGTATACCTCAATGACCCCCAGAATTATCAGCGCTACCCTTCGGGCAAGTGGGAACTTTTTAAAGAGCTCCTTCAGCAGGCACGTGATAGCCGCCAGAAGGTGGTGATCTTTTCCCAGTATTTGGCGATGCTCGATATTATAGAGAAATACCTTTGCGATCACGGCGTCGGCTATGCTGCTGTACGAGGCGCTACTACTGACCGTCAGCGGCAGCTGTCTAAATTCCATGGCAACCCCAACTGTGAAGTTTTTGTAGGCTCCTTACAAGCTGTTGGGCTGGGGGTTGATCTCACCGCAGCATCGGTAGTTATCCACTATGATAGGTGGTGGAGCGCAGCTCGCGAGGAGCAAGCTACCGACAGGGTTCATCGCCTAGGACAGCAACAAGGGGTACAGGTTTTCAAGCTTATCACTAAGGGTACTTTTGAAGAACGTATTCATCAGCTTATTATCAATAAAAAACAGCTGATGGAGAAGATCGTCGATGCCCATGATCAGAATGACCTTAAGCGCTTTTCACGCCGTGACTTAGCACGGCTATTAGAAGTAGTAGAGTAATACCAATTCCAAGGTGAAAGTTCACAATTAATTTATACTCAAGAGAATAGGCTGAAATATGAATCTTCATTAAGGAATTGGTATAATATCAATTATCATCGACAACAGTAAACGGTGTTTGCTGAGGAGCATCAGCGGGATAAGAGCGGCTGTAAGAGGTGATATGATTTTGGAGAGCATCATAGGTTTGCTGGAAGACGTTATCCCAGGAAATCTCTGGGTCTGTGCAACACCTTTTCCATAAAGTGGTAATAAAAGCATGGGTATACCATCCTCCTTGCTGGTGATCACAGAAGGACTGCTCCCCAGCTTGAGAGCTGGTGGTGATGATCATCCCCCGGCTTTGACAAAATAAGCGCTTATAGTTACGTTTCATCAGCGCTTGGTCAGCGACGATTTTAATGAGCATCTTGGGCCTAGGCGGTGCCCAGGGGATGGGAAGGTGCTCGTTGCAGCAATCGCTAATAATAAGTTTTAAGCGGCTAGGACGTCTTGCTATAATATCGATGATATCGTCGAGACATATTCCTCGCTGTTCTTTACTGAAAGAAAGAATAGGCCACGGGGAGAGGGTTGTGGCATCATCGGTTCTGAAGCCGTGGCCACTATAATAAAATATGATAACATCATCATCTTGGGTGTCGAGCTCATCTAGAGCTTCCCACAGTCGGCAGCTTTGAAAGTTTTTGTCGGCAAGGATAGTTTCCTGAAGTTCCATGCCGGTGTAATGTGCAATACCTTGAAGCTGGGAACGTACATTGATAAGGTCTATCAGGCAGGTATGGTGAATATGGCGGTCAGTGGTATCGACGACTACCAAAGCATGAAGGGTGGAGGCTCCTATTATAAGAGGAAAAAAAAGGCATAAGATTGATAAGAGGAGCTTCTTCATAATAGCTCTTTAAAGAGGGTGGTGAGTTCGATAGCCGAAGACGAACATCCCCACAATGTTAAAGCTAACAATAAAGCTAAAATACTCTTGATCTTCGGCATATATTATTCTGGTGAAATTTTTGTGATAAAATTTTACCAGAATAATACTTCAAGTTGCTACTTATTTTCCTTTAGCGTTTTATACGTTGAGCGGTAGAGCGTAAAATGTTGTTGATGGCGGTGGCGAAGTCCGATGCCGAGCGATAAAATTCATCCATAACGAAGAGCTGCTTGCGGAAAGTGGCAGACAGTACCGAGTTGAAGTTCGATAGGCTAGCAGCAGCATCTTGCAGGATTTGGGAATTATTATCTTCTTTTTGCCATGATGACCAAGCTTTAAAATCCTGTTCCTTAGGCATAGAATTAAGGACAGCTTGTATTTGATCTTTTATATCGGATGTAGGGGAAAGAGATTCTTCAAGGTCTTGTAATTTTGTTTTTAATTTATTGAGGACCTCATACTTTTGAGTGTCAGTAGTTATCCCTGTTAATCCTAGGGCTTCAAAATTCTCTACCTCTCTCTGGGTTAACGTATCTTCAAGTTTCGAAGTAACTTGTTTAATGGGATCACTGTCTTTTATTGTAAAGCCCCATTTTTTTAAATTGTCCCTAGAATACTCTAGGTCTGTAAAAGTTTGGGTAGTAGTTGTTGATTCTAAATTAGTACTGTCGGCATACGCGAAAGGGGGGGGGTATTGTTCGAATTCATTGGACTTCCTAGTAGTAGTATCGTACACAAAATGGATATTGTTTAATCCGTGCTCTTCCACACGATTAAAAAAATCTGTCATACTAAAGTCTTCAGAACCAATAGTCTTTGTTTCTGTTGGGTTATCTCCAAAATAAACTTGGCGCCCTTGCCAGTATACTGGTGAGATGTATTTTGATCCGAGTTTAGAGCCTATACCTTCACCAGACTCTTGGGGTATAGGAAATGTTGTAGCGTTATCACCTAGGGGGGAAATATCATACCATAATCCTTGTAAATCTTTCCCCCATTGGCTTACAAAGATTCTAGGACCAACTGAGTCTGGTAGCCAGTTTATGCGCAACTCATCAGTTAATTCAAAACCTTGCATCTTCCAGTCGACTCCTGCTGGTACCAAGTAGGTATCACCCGCGCCCTTGGAAGTATTTTCATAATTTGCGATAAGATCCAAAAACGCCTTTTCACTAGTAGGCCAAGATACTTTTAGCGATTGACACTGATTAAACCTATCACAATCGTGTAACCAGTCTCCACTATCCCACTTGATATCTCCCTGGGGGGGGCGTATCTTACGAACCCAATTAAAACCGATTTTTAGTTCTTTATCGTTAAATAGAGTAGTTACCCCAGAAACAAGGTCTAAGCCCTCTTGATTATTGTTAGCTTTGGATCTAATATCTTGCAAGGCTGTAGCAAGAGTTTTATTGATCTTGTTAAGATAAAGATTTTGTAAGTAACCTTGGATTGATGCCTGACTTACGGTATTATTATCTAGCGGTGAAGAAACACCGTCTAATCGCAGATAGTAATCAATATGTTGTTTGAAATTGCTCTGCCAATAATTGCTAGTGTACTGATCATCGAAGGTAGGATTATTATTTTTGAATCCTTCGAGAAGCTCGTTAAAATGCTCTAAGCTTGCATCAGAACGATGATTTTGACCGTAGATTAGCCAAAAGGAGGCTTTTTCTTGTGGCAAGTCCTCAGGGAAGGGCGCATAGCATAGGCTCTCCCAGTTAGAGCGGTAGTCGAGGTCGTTAAAGTCTGAAGCGGTGTCAACCTGGAAATTATCAAAAGCATCGTCAAAGTCACTTAGCAAATTTTGGAAGTCTGTAGTGCTTTGTTGATTAGAAGCTCTCGTTTGAGTGTATATATCCCAGAAGGGTGCTTGGTAAGCAGGGATATTGGAGGGTAAGGGAGGGATAGCTCCCGATTGAATTTGATCGATATAGCTCATAATTCATTCCTTTATTACAGGCTATTTTTTGTAGCGGTATAGACAAGGGTTTCGCTGACCTTCTTCAACACCTTGCGTGCTGAAGAGTAAAATTCTTGCAGTTCAAAGAACTGTTTGCGGAGGTTAGCTTCTTGGAGTTGCCGATAAAATTCAGAATTATCAACAGCGTTGCGCAAGTCACGCCCTATATCGCCGTCATCGATTTTTTTAGACAAGGGAGGGGTATTAGAGTTAGAGGAAGAGGTTTCATCGACAATGGGAAAGTTATTTCCGCTATAATTAACTTTGTTGGCCACCCACTGTTCTTTAAACTTGGTGAACTTGTCCGTTAGAGTTGAACCACTGTCGGCATACCAATATAGTTCATCGACAACTTTGGCGATGCTGTTCTTTAGCTGGTTGTCGATGGATAGTTTGGCGGCATTGGTATATAAATCTTTGAGATCGTTATAGGCATTCTTAACCTGATCGAAGTCTTCGGTATTGATGTCAGTGGTGATACTAAGCTGGGGCACAGTTTGCTCGTTATTATCCCCTAAGCCGACATTGAGGTTTTTCTTGTTGAAGATGTTGGTTAGAATCTTAAGGTTCGATAATGATTTGGTAACGCTTTTAAAAGAAGTTTCCAAGGTCTGCAGATCTCCGCTGACTTTGTTGGAGATGTCTTTGAGGTATTCTTTTCCTAGGTATTCTTCAATAGTATAATCATTGATGGATATGCTCTGGGATGATTTTGTTACCGCAAAATTGCTGTCGAGATATAATTTCCAGGAATCTTGGCGGCTGCTATCTTGGTAGGCGAGGTTGCTGTCGGAATCGAAAGAATCGTATTTTTGGCTAAACTTATCAACGAGCTCTTGGAATTCCGTAGTAGAAGGCGTGAAGCTGCTACTCTGAGAGTAGCCATGCTGGAGATAAATATACCAAAAAGGGGCTTGGATGGTAATATCTTCGGGAAGAGTTGTTGGAGAGACGGTACCATCTTGGATTTCACTGATATAGTCGCTCATCGATGACCTCACTTTAAATGTTTTTACTTTTAGCCGCTTATGCGGCGGATGATATTGCTTATAGAATTGTCTATCGTCATAATCGTTTGGTTGCCGGACTTGTAGAATTCTTCAAAGACTACCATCGTCCTTTTGAGTTCGGCGAATTTTTGTTCGCCGATATCTTGGGTGCTGGTAATCGCCGATCTCAATTCGGAGCCGATAGTCGTCGATTTTATTACGTTGTCTAGCTTGTCATTAATAGCTGTTTGTTGGGAACTAGTTAATGTTCCTGATTTGAGAGCATCGTATTCAGCTTCAGTAAGCTTCTGACTATCTAAATTATCTTTGATGTTAGTTAAAAGGTTGCTAAGCTCAGAATTAGCCGGCAGCTCAGCGATATGTTGCTTAAGCACTACTATATAAGGTGTAGGATCGTCACCGGAGTCGTAGAGGAATCTGATAATTTTGTCAGCCTTGGACGTTGAAAATTCAGTAGCGCTGTCGAGGTGTAGGGACGACTGCTCCGTAAGCTGAGGTTTTAGATCTTTGTCTCCCGTCAAGCTTGCCGTAGGGGTATCGCGGTTCATAAAAGTGTCAAGGATATTATTAAGGTTGGTGGAAATCTCTTGGTAACGCGTCAGGTTACCCTTTAATGTGCGCATCGACCCTTCGATCTGACCATTAACCTTTGAAAGGTATCCAGCCTCCTGATCTTGCAGAAATCCCTGAATAGTATAGTCGTTGATAGAGGTATCATCGGCCCAGTATTGCTGAGAGACAAAAGATAGAAATTCCGCTTGGAAACCTTCATTAGCCCAACTTTGGGGGGTGTTGATATCGAAATTACTATTTTGTGCAGTAAAGTCTTGGACTAAACCTTCAAAATGTTCAGCGCTTCCTTGAGGGTAATAAGAGCGGTAGAGCTTCCAGAAGTTAAGCTCATAGGTATAATCTCTGTTGGAAGGAGGGATTGCATTATCGGGGATAATATTTTCCGGTAAAGGTGATACTGTCATAAAAAGCTCCTATTGCTTATGAATTCTATTGGCGATGCGGGCGTACATACTGTTAAGCTTGGTAAGCATCGTCCCTGCCGTTTTATAAAATTCTTCGAAGACCCACATCTTGCGCTTAAGGTCTGTTGAAACATCATTTTTAACGCCGTTGGAGGCTTCGATAGCATTTTCAAGGTTCTGGCCGGTGGTTACCCTGCCATCGGGGGCTCCCTGCCAATTTGTTTTTAAATCATTAAGATCTGATATGCCGTCTAAGTCACTAATGACTTTATCTAAATTATTTGTAATCTGTTGTAACTTTTTAAATAGGTCAATATTTTCGACAACCCCTCCTTGCTGATAAAGATTGTGGGCTCTGTTTTTTATTGCTTTTAGATAATTTATCAAAGTGTATTTCGGTTGAGGAGCATCCTTATCCCAGGGAAGGGTATATTGTTTCTTAGTGAAAAGAGTATCAAAGTCATCTTTGACGAGAGTGGAAGTGAATTTTAGATCGATATTATCATCATTTAGATCCACTTGAATTGTATCACGCTCTTTAAAATATAGGTCGTTGAGGACACTAAGGCCTCTCAAAGTTGTTGATGGTATTTGGGTAGCGGCCTCAATGTGACTGAACGATGTAACAAGGTTGGAGCTAACACCTTGGAGGTATTCCAGGCCCAGCTTATCTTGGATGGCACGTGCAGAGTCGCTAGCTGTAGCCGATGAGGCTGCTAGAATGTCTTTAAGGTGTGTGGTCCACGATGATATTAGATTTTCGTCGCTAAATTTGGAGCTGTCGGTAACAGAAAAATTTTCCTGGGCAGCGAAGCTTTCGAGGGTTTGGTTGTAAGCGGAAGTTGAGGCATCGGGGAAATAATTTTTGAATTGGGTCCAAAAACTAAGCTGGTAGAGAGGGATATCATCAATCTGGCTGGGATCAAGTCCTGGAGAACTTTGGATTTGGTCTATCAAACTCATTGTCTTTTGCTCCTTATTTGTCGATATTTTGGCCTATCATAAGCAGATTCTGGTCGATCTGGCTTATCACGCTGCCGGCAATCTTATAGAATTGCTCGAATTCGAACATTGCACTCCTCACATCCTCACGGGAACTGTCATTACCATTTTGAAGGGCGGTGACAGCATCGCGGATAGAGCTTCCGGGGGGAGTTTTTATTTCTGTGCCGTCCAAATCTTTGGCGCCATCGGCGATATGGCCGTTTTGCCAGCCGGTAATCAGCCAGCCGTAACTAGATTTTAATTTATTTTCAGACTCCAAAGTTGCTCGATCGTTAGCAGGCTTTATTATATTGCCGTCTTTAGTTTTTTGGGAGTCGGGATCGAATTCTCCAGAACTGTCATCTTTAAAGTTTTTGTAGGTTTCTAAATAAGGCTTTAAATTGCCCAGCATGGTTCCTACCTCGGAACGGATATAGCTAAAGTCAGCTTGGTCGATTTCATCACTGCTAACCCCCGCCAAGTTTTCATAGTCTTTTAAAAGGTTGTTATACGACGTAGCTAAAGTTTTCATATCATCTTCAGTTAGGTCAGTCTCTAGCAGGCCGGTAGTATACCCTATTCCAACATCAGATGCACTGCCTGATATTTTATCTACTTCGAGGAAAAAAGCATCTGAATCTCTATTTAATTTATGATAAATTTCGTTGACGCTGCTGGCATTGTCAAGCATACGGTTAATAATCTTCATCGCTTCGTTTTGCTTATTGATCTTCTGGGTTAGGATTTGGTTGGCTTGGGTGATAATACCAAATTTTAAGAAGCTGTCGATATTAAAGTCCTTAGCTTTAATATTTTCTAGGCCGCCGGGAGAAAGTTTATATATGTATTCAGCATACTCTTTTTGGTTTTCCAACTTATTAAAATCATAGTTGGCGCCAGCTCCTTGCTGGTTTAGAAAATCTAGGGTATTTTGACGGAACTGGATGATGGAGGGGTCGGAAACGATAGCTTGAAATATTGACCAAAAAGGATACCATTTGCTGTCGATATCTGGGGGAGAGTTAGGAAAATCATCGATATTCCAAGGTAGCGGGTTATAGCTGTCAAGGTTGGGGTCACCATCGGGGAGATGTTTGGTGATAGGCGTTAATGATGCGTCAGACATATTTTCCTCCAGACGATAAACATAATTTTTGTTTTATCCCTTAATTTAAACTTATGAGATAAGCTCTTTTTGCGGCAATCTTTTTTAGAGTCCCTCGAAAAAAAAAGATTTGAAATAAAGGCGTTTTATCGTATCTAATCTTAAATATAAGGTTTATCATCAGGAGGAAAATATGGCTGATGCCCCTAGCGTTCCCAGTAGCTATGAGAGTTTTTACAAAAACGTATATCCTAATGCTACGGATAATGATGTTAAGTTCGATTACTGGCAGTTTTCTAAAGAAACCTCAGCCAAAGAGGGTTCCTTCGATCCCGATGATTATTTCAATAACTGGGTACAGTATCTAGGTTTTATAGATGTTTATGGTTATCATCAATTAGGTAATAATATAGTCGAGGGTATAAAAAACAAGCTGTCCCCCGATGAGCTTTTTCAGCTCAGTAGCGATTCTTTGCAAGTTGTCTACCAGCTTTTTGATAGAATGGCGACTATGTTGTCAACCATTACGCCGATAGTGGTGGCATATTCGGAGACCTCTGAAAACCTTTCTCGTACAGAAGAAGGTTATACGGATACAGTCCAGAAAGTTCTTCATGACTATGATTCAGCTTCAACAGAGGTTCGTATAAATAAGAGCTCGGCGGTTACGACTCTAAGTGCTAATAGAAATGCAGCAGAAGAAAACTTTAAACAATGGAGCCAAGGTATTGGCAGCGTTACTGATTCACGTGAACAGCAGTTGAGTGAGTTTGAAAGGATGCTGGATATTTTAGGTAGCATTATACAGGACGTTTTTAAGCCCTAAAAAACTTATAAGGAGGATAGAATGGTTGCAGATAAACAAGAAGCCTCTTCAGAAGCTTCTCAGGAGGATATCAACCCTGCAGTAGAGAAGCTGCTGGACAGGATTTTAAATGGCGATTTAGAACTGTCGGAAGAAGAACGTCAAAACCTTGAAGCTAGCAAGATAGAATTATCAGGGACTACTTTAGAGGACCTGGGGGTTTCGACGGGTAATGCAGAGTTGGATAAGTTGGACCTTAACCAATTCAATTTACAAAGTGGTTCAGATATCAGCAAGATAGCTTATAATTTGGTGAACTTGACAGTTAAAAAGGGGTTCTCCCCGCGCGATGTTCTGCAATGCTCCGATGAGATGCTTGAAAATTTCTACGCTTATGCTTCTACCCTCTTGGAAGGCGGCAAGTATGAGATGGCCGAAACAGTATTCCAATTATTAACATATTTGGATCCTACCGACTATCGTTATGTTCTAGGGCAGGGAGTTATCTTACATCGTCAAGGGAAATATGAACAGGCAGCTTATAAATACTTTGTCGCGGCAATGCTCGACCAGAGCCAGCCTCAAGCGCATTTTTATGCTGTCGACTGTTATTTAAGGCTTAACGATCTCGTTTCAGCGTTGACAGCCCTGGAAGATTGTTTGGAAGTCTGCGGCGATAATCCCGAATGGGAGGAGATCAAAGATAGTGTTATCACTACTCGCGAGATTGTCCAAGAGCGTCTCGACAACTTGCCTGAAGGTGAAAAAATTGAGCCTCACTATGCTGAAGGAGGCTTTTTGCATTCTTCGTTCGCTGAAGCAGATGATCAGCAGGATGATACAGAGTCTAAAGATATAAATTAATTTTGGGGAGAGAAGATTATGGATGGAGGAATTAATTTCGACGCAGCACAAGCTTATAATGTGTTTCAAAACCCTCAGAAGGTTCAGCAACAGAAAGCTTTGTCAACACCTACCAAAGAATGTATCGAGCTTGCTAGCACAGTACAAAAAGGCAAGAATTATAAAATCGATACCCCCAAGATGCCTACTCCGCAGTTTAGCAGGATGAAAAAACGACAGGTTCCTATGAACCATTATTTAAATGAGTTACTTACTAGTATCCAGAAGCTGAGAAGTACTTCAGCTCGCAACGCTACCAGTGAAAGTAATGTTATTGCTGGTTTACAAAAAAGCTCTCATGCTGATGCTGAGCAAGAGGGGGTTCTACAAAAGGAGGCATTACAACAATATGAAAAGATAAAGGGAGCGCAGCATTGGTTTGGTAATTTGGTAGGAGAAATAGCAGGATGGATAGCAGGAAAAGGAGCTAAAGTAGCAGCAGAAGGAGAAAAATTAATAAATCCTGGTTTGCATTTTATTGGTTTAACAGAACTGCCGTCGCTACCTTCCTCAGACAAAGTTAGTGCTACGGTAGAAAGCCATGTCGAGTCGCCTATTAATAAGTTTACAGACTTTAACGTTACCAATTGGGCTCTTAAAGAAATCGGGGTCGACCCCGATAGTAAATTAGGTAAAGCAATAAAAGTGGGTGTGGCGGTAGTTGCCACAGGTGTTATTGTAACAGGGGCAGTAGTAGCGGCGCTTGGTATGATGGTTGTTGGCGGCCTTGTAACTGTTGCCACCGGAGGTGTAGCGGCCGGTCTCGTCGCTGGTGTAGGTACATTTGCAATGGGAGCAATGCTTACAGCACTTCCGGCTTTTGGGGCAGTATTAGCTGCTTCTATAGGACTTACATTGAGTGTTTGGAGTGCTACGGGAGCTCTTAAAGTTGTCTGTGATAAGATATTTCAAGGCGCAAGTACGGTGGATAATGTGGTTACACATCATCACATTGACAAAGATAAGCAGGAAAGATATTCGATGATATTGCAAACAGCAATTACGGTCGGAGGTGCAGTGACTGCTGGTGTTATAGGCCTTGCCTCTGCAGCGGGGTTTGGCTTAGTTGGAGGCTTAATTGGAGTAGGATCAGCACCACTGTTTTTGCAAATTGTCGGTGTAACCATAGGTTCTGGTATGGCGTTTGAAGGTGTCATAAGCGGTTATGAAAGTTATCACAGCGGTATGCTGGGATTTAAGAAGATTATTCCTGCAGAGAAAGCTAAAGCTAGGCTAGAAAAAACTATAGATCTAGTGCAAGCGACGTTGAAAGATACGATGGTATTTTCTAAGGTTAGTCAAAAATCTATGAAGGGTTTAGGAAAAAAAATAAGCTCCTCTGTCTATGTTATCAATAACATTTTTCAGTCTTTAGATGCTATGACTCATAACTTGGGTTCTATAGGCAGCTGATAAAATGATGGCAAGAAATGCCAGTAGGAATTATAAGGATTGATAGCAAGGTATGATGAACCCGTGTAAATCAGGAGGCCGGGATGAGTTTGGGTGAAATAGATATCAATAATATTGACAGTGACTTGAAAGATGCTTATGTCGACCGCTTTGGTAGTACTGAGGATCTCGCCGAGGTCTATGCTTTTTTTAGGGCAGAATACCTGGGTTTCCAAGGTGAGAGCGATATCCAGGAGCTGACGTCTACGCAGGTCACCGATATCAAAGATCAGGGCTATTGGGACTCCTACATCCAGGGTGGGGACCCTTTTGGATTTCACCGGGTTCAGCTTGCAGCTAGTGATGATGATAAAGGATTAGAGGTTGTCTGGGAGGTTTATAGCAGCCTCATCCAGCTCTTGAATGCTATCCAGCAGTCGGCAGTATCGTTGGCATCGGGGGTGGAGTACCGCACTAAAACCCAAGAAGCTTTTAATAATAAAATATCTTCTATCGACCCTTCGACGGGGAGTACATCTGCGAAGATAAAAAAGCAACAGCAGATACAAAACTTGCGGTCAGCCCGCGATGTTGAGAGCTCTAAAGCTCAGCAATGGTCTACGGCTCTAGAAGCTGCCAACGAGGCTAGCAGCACCCAGTCCCAGCTGCTCACAGCGATCATTGAGCAGATGGGTGGTATTGTTTCTGCCATATTTAGATAGGTCGCACTATGATAAGAAAAGAGGGAGGTATGTGATGGATAAAAAACAGCTAGAAGGAGAACCTTCAGCGACAGCAGAAGATTCTAAAGCCGGGGAAGATAATTCTTTCCCCAACTATATTGCAATTTTGGCGGAATTTTTTACGCCCGAAAATATAAAGACCTTTGAGGAGGAGCTTAAGAAAGCCGCTCCCGACCTTGATATTATTCCTAAACGCCGTTCGAAAGAGGAAAGGTTGAAGGTTTATAGGTTGACTGCTGAGGATCTCGATGTCAACCCCGCCGAATATGCCGGCGAAGATCCCCGAGAGATTGAGAAGATGGTGAGGGTCGTGCTCTACAAAATTTTGGAAGAAGGGCAGGATACTAAAGATGTTATGGGGATCACGGAGAACTTTTTAGAAGGCTTTTATGCCATGGCTTGTTCCTACTATAATAATGGAAAATATGAGAAGGCTCTCACCGCTTTTACCATTCTCCAAGCTATAGAGGTAGGCTCTTTCCGTTCCCGTTTTGGGATAGCTTCGAGTTTACACCAGCTTGAGCGCTATGATGAGGCTCCCGAATACTATTTTGCCGCGGGATTGGCAGATCCTAACAACCCCTTACCGTTTTTACATGTTTGTGACTGTTACCTTAAAAAGGATGATATTCCTTCGGCAGCCTTGGCACTACAATATTGTTTGGGGTGCTGTGGTGATAACCCGAAGTGGGAAGCGGTTAAGAATCAAGCTAAGATTATCTTAGGGTCACTGCTAGCATTTGAGGAAGCTAGAAGTGAGAGCTAAGATATAGTTTATAATAATTTAATAGGCGAGAATATGCCGGCAAGAGGAGGAAAGTGATGTCTCAAAAAGTTGATCCTGCACAAGTTCATCATAATTTAGCTGAAGCTTTGATAGCTAGCGGTACTAACCTTAAGAAGTTTAAGGTTAAAGCCCATGATGATAAATTGGAAATTGCTGACCAACAGCAGTCGATTATTGTCAAATGCTCCCAAAGCGCTAAAGGGGATTATAACGTAGAGGTCGGAATCAGCGCCCCCCATAAGCTGGGTACGGAAGATGTAGGAGGAGCTCCTAATGCAGCTTTAATGTCTAGCTCCGGAGCTTCCGACCTCAAGCATCCTGATGCGCAGATATCTTACATTGTAGCGCTACTTGCCGCTTATAATATCATCGAGCAGATGCAGCAAAATATGATCGGTGATATGGGAATGATGGCAGCAAAAAATATGGGAACAGAATGGTCAGCAACTAAGGATGCTGTTAATGATGCCCTAAGTGCTGCTTGGAATGAAGTTTGGGCGACAGGCATTAGCTCGGTTGGACAGATTGCAGGGGGGGTGTCATCAATAGGTATAAGTATTGGCAGCGTAGTTGCTGGCCCTATGTTGGAGGGTGCTTTGGACTACGTCAACCCTAGCGAAGAAACTACAGAAATGAAAAGCGATATTCCCGAAAATAGTGAGTGGAAAGCGGGGGATGCTACTTTATCTGAAGGAGACGAAGGCTATACCCAAGCAGAACAGAATTTGAGTGCGCAAATAGAGGATGAAAACGGCAACGTCTATGAATATTCTAGAACTGGAGAAGATGAAAACGGCAAGCCTATCATTAAGAAGAAGCTCGTCAAGAAGCGTATTTCAGAGGAGCAAGCTAAAACACAGGGCTATATAGATAATGAAGGTAACCTTACCGAAGCGGGCCGAGCTCTTATAGATAACAACCCGCTTGCTGAATACAACCCTGAATCTAAAGAATTTACAGCTCGAAGGCCCACGTTTGAAGAGGATTTAGAAGCAGAGGGCTTTATTAAGCTATTCTCAGAAGATAAAGAAACACAAAAAATTGACTGGGAAGAGGGGGATGCTACTTTATCTGAAGGAGACGAATATACCCAAGCTCAACGAAAAATCCAGGTGACGAAAGGCGACAACACCTATGAATATTCTAAAGGTGAGGACGGTAATATTGAGAAGAAGTTCGTCAGGAAGCGTATGATGAATGCAAAAGATGCTCAAAAAAGAGGGTATTTAGAAGAGAAAAATGGTGAAATAAGACTTAGCAAAAAAGGTGAGAAGTTAGCAAAAAACAAGTTTGTCGAATACGACTCCGAGTCCAAAGAATTTACGGTTCGCAGGCCTAATGATGATGAGGTGAAAATCTATAAGAGTAGTAGAAAAAAGGCCATTAATACTAGCCGCCCTGACTGGATTCCTAAAGGCGGTAAAAAAATGATAGAGAGTATAAGCCTTTCGGCAAACTTGGCAAATCCGATTGCGCAGGGTGTTAGCTCAGTTATACAAGGTGTCAGTGGAGGATTGGCAGGCTACGAGACTTTACAGCAGAAAGAGGATGAAGCTCAGGGGCAAGTCGATCGTAAGCTTGCCGAATTCAGCGAAAAGACAACCCAGGCACTAGAGCAGGCAGGTAATAAGAGTAGTGACACCGCCGACCAAGCAACCCAGGCCTTCCAAGGGATCATCAAGGATTATATGCAAGCCCAGAGAAGGATTATCGGTGGTTAACATAACCTGATGAGGCTATGGTGTTAGAAGACTATGTTAGGATGATATGGGGAGAGCTGGAGATTGCCGGGAAGCCCGCAGCGGCAGCCCAGGGGGCTTATTCGATCCCTGTCGATGAAGGGTTGGAAGTGGTGGTTGATGAAATACCTCAACATGGTTATCATCTTTTCTCCAAAGTATCCGATCTGCCGGAGGGAGGCGATCGTGAAAGTTTTTATATCAACGCCATGAGAGCCAACCTCTTCGGTCAAGGGACCGGAGGAGGAGCCTTGGGGTTGGACCATGAAGCCCATTCCCTGGTATTATCCCAGCTGTTGGAGGGGGATGCTAGCTATAGCGACTTTAGAGATGTTATCGAAGATTTTATCAACTGGGTAGAATTCTGGCAGGGAGAGGTCCAGCGGGAGCTGGCACCCAAGAAGCATCCCTTTGGATGAGTGGCGGCGAGTATAGCGTAAAATAGAGAGCTTATGACAAGAAAATTGGTACTAGAAGAAGGTCTGCCAGAAGGTGTGGAGTTGGAACTGGAAAACGCCGAGCAGTGGATTATCGGCAGAGATCCCAGCCAAGCCGACCTTGTTATCGAGGATCCTAAAGTCTCTCGCAAGCATCTGATGTGCCGCCAGATTTCCCAGGGCATTACTATTGAAAATCTGAGCTCTACCAACCCTGTTTATATAAACCAGCATGAGCTTAGGGAGCCTACCACCCTCAACGACGATGACGAGCTTAAGATCGGCGGCGGTTATTACCGCTATCGCTCTTCAGAGGAAGCTCCACAGATTACGGGCCTCGAAGAGGGTGAGGGGGGGCTTCCTCCTCCCTCCGAAGATGAGGAGTATGATACTATCTTCGAAGAAACCGAAGAGTGGGATCAACATCCCGCTCCCGAGATCAACTTCGACTTCCTCGAAAGTGGGCGCTGGATTCTCAAAATAGTCAATGGCCCCAACGCCGGAGCCGAGTTTGCTATGAAAAGCGGTGGCACCTATACTATGGGGACCGATGCCGCCGCCTGCGATATTATCCTCCATGATATCAGCGTATCGCATCAACATGCTCGCTTGGAAGTCTCCGAAGATGATGAGCTTTCTGTCGTCGACCTCGGCAGCCGCAACGGCACCTTTATCGGCCATAAAAGGTTGGAAGAAGGTCAAAAGCAGGATATCGATCTGCAGACGGTGGTAACAGTGGGTACGACCTCTTTTGTTGTCGTCGACCGTGAAGAAGGTCCCCATACCATCGTTTCTCCGGAGTTGCCTGTCAGAGAAAAAGCTGTCGACGCAGAAGAGGAAGACCTTAAAGCGAAACTCGAGCCCGATATCGAAGAGGCTGCCAGCAAGGCTGTCGAAGAAGTCTTGGCAGGAGTAGCCGCTGAAGAACGCCAGCCTTCTCTTAAGGAGTGGTTGCTGTCTAAGACCGGTGTCACCGTTATGAGCATCGTCGCAGCAGTAGTCTTGCTAGTGGGTGTGGGGACTTTTACCCTTTTCAAGAGCGAGGCTGTTGTCGTCGAACAAGTCGATTTCTATAAGTATATCCGCGATGCTTTGGAGGACTTCCCCGAAGTGCAATTTACTTATAACCGCGAAAATGGCAAACTTTTCCTGCTAGGGCATGTCTTGACGAAGGTCGACCTGGAACAGCTTATGTATAATATCAAGGCTTTACCCTTTGTCAGCCAGGTCCAAGATAATGTTATCATCGATGAGCTAGTATGGCAGGAGATCAACCATACCCTGAAATGGAACCCGGCCTTCAAAGGGGTCAGCATGCACTCCCCGCGGGCAGGCTTATTCGTCCTCTCAGGCTACCTGGAAACTAAAGATCAAGCTGATGAGCTTAGTGAGTACTTGGCGCTGAACTTCTCTTACCTCGACAAGCTCAAAAACCAGGTCGTCGTTGAAGAGACTGTCAACGCTAAAATTAATACCATGCTTGTCGACAAGGATTTCATCACTATCAATGCTGACTTTAATGATGGGGAGCTAGCCCTCGCAGGGGCAATTAGCAGCGATCGCCATTACGAGTGGCAGGACCTTATCAAAGAGCTAGGGAAGATCCATGGCGTCCGCCAGGTTAAAAATTATGTCGTCGAAGCTAAAAATGAAGATAGCGATATCATCAATATCAGCGATCAATATACCGTTACCGGATATTCTCGTTATGATAAGATGAACGTCAGCATCGTCATCAAAGGCAGGATTTTAACTCGCGGTGACCGCCTCGATGGGATGACTATCACCAGCATAAAACCTAAGTCTATCATCCTTGAAAAAGATGGTTTTAAATATCGCATCAATTATCAGGATTGATAATAATTGGAAAAGGGTCGTAAGATCAAAGTAAATAAAGATTCCTAAACAGGGAGGACGATAATGTTCGGAATGGAAGAACAAAAACAGCAAACGGATACAGAGAATTTTGACTTGGAAAATGAACTCCAAGACTCTAAGAAGGCTCAGGAAAAGTGGGACCATATCGGTGAGCAGATGTCTAAAATTAAGAACATCCTCAGAGAGGGTTGTGATGAACCCCAGGAGATGGATAAAATGGGTACTCTGCTTCACGGCTATATCGCCCTGCAATCCATGTTGACTAATTACCAAAGTAAAGCTAAACAAGAATCGTAAAGTTCAGGAGGATAATTATATGACTAACCCATTTTCATCAGCACAGGCCTTTAAGTTCAAGGACATGATTGATATAGTAGGAAGTGCTACTACTCAAGCTAAAGATAAGTTAGACGAAATCAAAGACGCCGGCAGCTCCGTCAGTATCGCTGCCATGTTCGACATGCAGCTTTTTATGAACCGTTTATCACAGTTTTCGGAGATGTCAACTTCGGTGATGGCCGGTGCTCACCAAGCTGTCGTCGATATTACTAGAAACATCAAATAAGGGTAGATTGTTATGGCTAAAGATATGTTGCAACCCTTCCAGGAAGATTTTAAGTTGATGGTTGAGGCAGGCTTTATGGCTGTCAAGCAACTCAACGAAGACCATGCTAAAAAGCTATTCAACGCTGCTCAGCTGCTGCGACCTGATGATGTCAATCCACAGATCGGCTTGGGTTATATCCACCTCAATAAGATGGAGCATAAGCCAGCAGTAGAGATCTTCAGCAAGGTCTGCGAGAAGGAATCCGAAAATTACCTAGCACAAGCTTTCTTGGGGATGGCTTACCTATTGTCAAAGAAGACTAATGACAAAGGTGAGGAGCTTCTTAAGGACGCCAAGCAAAAAAGCGATAACCCTACCGTAGCCAACCTCGCCGATGTTAGCTTGGAGTGGAACCGCAAAGACCTTAAAAATACTAAGGCTCCTTTTTTCGACGAGGAGTAGCCTTTTGGCATAGATCTTGCATAAATAAGGTGGCGTCGTAGATAACCTAAGTAAAGGAGGGTGGTATTATGGCAATGGCAGATTTAGGGACTAAAGTTAAGGAGATCAGTAAGCTTGATCCTTCTCAGACAAATTCCATCCAGGATTTGATGGACAAGCGCTTGGCAGCGCGGATGGCTCCGGGCCATAGTGAATTTGACCGTCTTGTCCAGCAGGTAGAAAACCATCAAGATGCTACTAAAGTTGCGGCAGATACTAAGCTTGATAAGCAGCAAAGTATCAGTCACCCTAGCCCTATGGAGGCTGCCGAGCAGCTCAACAAAACTCATTTTGGTGGGCGCCGTGAAGATCTTTCAGCCAACAAGGTTATTGCTCAAAGTGAGGATGCTTCACGCCAAATAACCCAGCTCCAGCAGCAGCTGGCGGACCCCAACCTTAAAGTACGGGGTTCGGCACAGCGCCTGCTTAGGAGTAAGCTTAATAATATCAATAATAATTTGCAGACGTCCCTCACCAAGGTAGGCGCTGAGCAGGCCGTGGGAACGCCTACGGGTAATGAGCTGGCTAGCGGCGTCAAAAATTTCATCGGAAAATTGGGCTACAGTCAGTCGTCATTATCAGCTCTTAACAAGCGGATGTCGATGATGTCCGATAGCGGTCAAGCTCTATCACCGGCGACGATGCTGACGGTGCAGATAAAGATGCATACTGTCGTTCAGGAGATAGAGTTCTTTTCGAGCTTGTTAGGGAAGTCGATAGAGTCAGTAAAAACAGTGATGAATGTTCAAGTATAAGCAGGTGGAGTAGCGTTTATGGGGGATTTCGGCGAGCAGTTTGATAAAATTTTAGGGGAGCTCGAAGATTTCCAAGTTACCGAAGTAAGTGGGAGGATCACCGAAATTGTGGGGATGCTTATCAAAGCTATCGTCCCCAGAGTTAAGGTAGGAGAGGTCTGCTTGGTAAAGCGCGAAGATGAAGAGCCTTTACGGACCGAGGTGGTAGGCTTTACCAAAGAAGAAGTCTTCTTATCACCTCTAGGCAGCATGAAAGGGGTAGGGCCTTCATCGGAAGTTGTCGCTACTGGGCTGCCTTTGCATGTCAATGTTGGTCCTGAGCTCTTAGGGAGGGTTATCAACGGCCTAGGGGAGCCTTTGGATGCCGATACTAAAGGGCCTCTGAAGGCCAGCGAACATTACCCTGTCTACGCTCCTCCTCCTGATCCTTTGACGCGTCAGCGTATCGAAAGTCCTTTGTCGGTGGGGATAAGAGCTCTCGACGGCACTTTGACTGTTGGTGAAGGTCAGCGGATGGGGATTTTTGCCGCTGCTGGTGGTGGTAAGTCTACCCTGATGGGGATGATTGCCCGCAATGCAGAAGCTGATGTCAACGTGATTTCTTTGATCGGGGAGCGGGGGCGAGAGGTTCGTGAGTTTATTGAAGAAAGCTTGGGGGAGGAAGGGCTGAAAAAGTCTGTCGTCGTAGTTTCTACTTCCGACCAACCTTCTCAGCTGCGTCTCAATGCAGCTTATGTCGGCACCACCGTAGCCGAATATTTTCGTGATCAAGGGAAGAAGGTGATCTTGATGATGGACTCGGTGACCCGCTTTGCGCGAGCCCTTAGAGAGATTGGCTTAGCGCGAGGGGAACCGCCAGCACGAGCAGGGTATACCCCTTCAGTCTTTTCGACGTTACCTCAGCTTCTCGAGCGTTCGGGGAACTCCGATAAAGGGTCTATTACAGCATTTTATACTATTCTTGTAGCAGGTGATGATATGAATGAGCCCGTTGCCGATGAGGTGCGCTCTATCCTCGACGGTCACGTCATCCTCTCCGCCGACCTTGCTCGCCAATACCATTATCCTGCTATCGATGTACTTTCTTCTGCTAGCAGGGTTATCACATCTATTACCGATAATGAGCACCTTCAACTTATCGGTAAGCTTAAGGAAGTTTTGGCTATCTATCGTAAAAATGAGATGCTGATAAAAATCGGGGAATACAAGCGGGGCTCCGACAAAAATGTAGACTACGCTATCGACCATGTCGACAAGGTCAACAACTTCCTCAAGCAGAAAGTCGATGAAAAAAGCTCTTTTAAAGAAACTCTCCAGCAGCTGAGAGCAACATTTCGCTAAAGGGGTGAGCAATGGCTAAATTCCCCGAATACCCTTTGGAAGAGGTCCTGAAAGTCAAAAAGCGGCGGGTTGAGGAGGCCGAAAAGATCGTCAGGCAAAGGGAGGAGGAGCTCCAAACGGAAAAGGAAAAGCTTCTTAAGTGCGAGCAAGAGCGCGATAAGGTCAAAGAACATAAAGAAAATAAGCTTTTTCAGCTGCGAGAAACTATGGATGCTGAATGCTATACCGATGAAATTCAGCAGATGAAAGCTTACTTGGACACCGTTAAAGATAAATTGTTAGTTGAAGAAAAAAAAGTCCAAGAGCAAAAAAAGCAGGTTCAAGCCGCCGAGGATGCCCTTGAGGCAGCTAAAGAGGACTGGCGTGAGAAGATGAAAGAAGTAGATAAGCTCGAGTTACACCGTAAAGAATGGACTAAAGAGATGCGCAAAGAGATTCAGCTTCAAGAAGCCGCCGAGATGGATGAGATAGGTTCGATAATGTTTTTATCCCATCTGTCGCGTCAGGACAAGACTTAATAAGGGTCATAAATTTAATCTTAAAAGAGGCTAATAATGGTTGAAGAATCCAGATATATCAATACGCAGTCTAGCAATATCGATAAGACGTCATATGATGAACATAATAAGATCTCTGAGCCTCGGCAATACGTTTCCGAAGAAAAGAAGGAAAAATTTGAAAGATACCTTAAAAAAGGAAGAGAAGGTTCTCGCGATCAAGAAGGTCGCGGTGGTGAAGGAAAACAAGATAGTTCTATAGCTCAGAAAGGGAAAAAACAATCTTCGCCTTTTGAGGCCTTGCAGCGTCAAAATAGATTAGCAAAAAAGGAACTCGGCGATAAGACTGAAAAGTCTTTGGAGTCACCTAGTGCTGATCAAAAAGGGAAAAATGTGAAGCCTATTTCGCAACAGGTAGAAGATCCTAAGGTTGATCAACCCTTTTCTGTTAAAGGAAAGACTAGCTCTGCGGGTGAAAAGGGAAAAGTTTCTATGGATGCTGAAAATCTTCCTGCAGAGGATGCTGAATTCGATAGCTCTT
>JBNJDP010000002.1:0-75100 GCA_051744985.1 Chlamydiota bacterium
GCAGGGCGATTTCATCTAAATTTTGTTGACATCATGCTGCCTTCAGTACTGTCTCTAGGTATGTATGATCCATTGCTGCTTTAAATCGTTTATTTGGCATACTCAACCGAGCTCTCTTTTCTTGCTTTAGTAGATTCATTGCAATTTTTGACAGCACTGAGAAATTTTCAGCACCATTCCCTGAAAGCTGATTCTTATCTTCGCCAAAAACCACATCTAACATCCAATGCACCTTGTTCTCGATTCCCCAGTGAGTTCGAATCGCATGTGCTACTCTGCTAGCATCAGCAACAAGACTCGAAAGGTAAAATCGGACCTCTTTGGAAGTCTTCCCCTTAATTTTACGCTCGCTGACAACCATAATAATCGACGTGAGATTAGCCCATTGATCTTTATAGGGAAGCCAATCTAAGTCATTAGTGGCATACACCGTTCGGGTTTCTATCCGACCGTGTCCCTTCTCAACAGTTACAAAGCGATCATGCTCAACCCCTTGAAAATCAACATCTAGCGCTTGACGAAAATAATTTTCAATCTCACTATGTGTAGCACTCTGGTTACCCTTTAAGGCTAGGACATAATTAGCTTTTCTAGCTATAATTTGTTCTGCAATGTTTTTTTGACAACTCATAGCATCAGCCGTTACCACCGCACCTTCGATGGCAATCATGTCTAATAAGGGTGGAATAGCGGTGATTTCGTTTGATTTTTCGTCCACTTTCACCTGGGCCAACGTAATATTATGGGCAGCTGCCCAAGCACTGACAATATGTAATGCTTTGCCATCAGAGTTGACGTCTCTTGAACCCTTTATGGTTTTTCCATCTATCGCGATAATGTCACCATCAACATGATCAAAGGCCGCTTGAATCCAGCAAGAAAAACACTTTTGAAACTCAGTGGGGTCGATCTGGCGGAATACACGCCAAAACGTGACATGACTTGGAACTCCATTAGGTAGTTCTAAAATCGTCTTGAGCCACTCTTTTTTTGCTTTAGCAAACACCTCTATAGCTTTCCAGTTGTCAGCTCCACAAATAACAGCAGAAATAGCAATGAATATGATATCCAACAACTTATGTCTCTTGCTTCTATCAACTCGTGGGTCAGTTAGCACATTGAAATGATCCACTACTGTTCCGTGTAAGCGTCTTGTGTTTTCTGCATTCAAGGGCTGAATATCTTTTTTAATCTCAGTCATTTCCACCTCAGATTGAATTTTAATCTGAAGATGTTGTCGCGATATTAGACGATATTGTCAACAAAATTTAGATGAAATCGCCCTGAATAAATAGGAGCTTGTCATGAATCCTGTGGGACCTCTTGAAAGTAAAACTTGGGATGTAATTCTGCCTGAAACACCAGTAGGTGATCTTCTAGACCATACTGTTACTGATATTACCGAAGGTTTTAAGGAGGCCTTACAGGCTATAGAAACGGCAGTTTCTTCCATTGATGTATGGAACGAAGATGTTTGCAAAAAGATTCAGAATCTTAAAGGTTCCTTAAAATATCATTATGCTATTGCTAAAAAAAATAGGCTTGGGGCCCCTCGCTAAGCAAAAAAAGCAGTTAAACGAAGTTTTTAATAATGCTCAGTTTTTAATGCAAAAGCAGCAGGCTTTGTCGAAATATACAGGCTCTCCTGAAAACAACCTTCAAAATTTGCTAGGACTTTACCGGTCTCTTCAGGTCAGAGAAAAAAAAGCCCCTATGGTGAAAAGCTCTATCGATGCCTTGAAAGAGCAAGCCTTAGAGACTATTACCATAGGTATGGGAAAAGCCTTGCAAGCGCCTTTTCAAACAGGAAACAAGCAATACATCCATTTAAAAAAGGGTGGATTGTTCTTAGGAGGTAGGAAGGGTAAAGCTTCTTATAAGCAAGTCTTACAACATGTAGGCAGTTTGATGAATCAACTAGAAGGGCTAAATGTTGAGCAAAAAAAGCGGTTAGCACAGCCTCTTCAGCAACTCAAAGACCGAAATTTCACCAAAAAAGTCGGCCCCCGCTGGAACTTTATAGGTAAGATTATTCAGCGATATAATCAGCATATCACTAATAGATTTCTTCGCCGCCAAGGCTTATATAACTTTGTAAGCGCGATCGAGACAATTAAAGATATCCAGCCTCAGAAAATTTTGCCGACAATTATAGCGGCTCAAAAGAACCTTAGTCAATCTCCCCCCAATCGAGAGTTTTTAGAGATAATACAATCTTTACTAAGCGATAAGTTTAAGGAGCTCAATATAGATCAAGTGGCAATTGAAAATCTTTATCATTCAACTCAAATTTTAATTCAGTTACCGGAGATTTCCTCAGAAGAGCTTCCAGAAAATCTAAAGGTTTTAAAAAAAGATGCCACAGAGAAAATAAATACGGCTTTGCAAAGCGGAAATATTAAAGATATAAGTCAAATTTTAGTTCAATTGTCGCAAGTTCCTCAACAAGAGCTTCCAGAAAATCTTAGAAAGTTAGAAGAATCTACCAGACAGGCATTGTTGAATAATTTGAGAGCCAAACTTGAATCTTATAAGAAGCCCCTCAATGGCGATTCGCAGGAAAAATTTAATGCGGTTCTTGGAAGACAGAAGGATATAGCAGAAACCTTCTCTGCCCTCTCAGAACTTATGCCTTTATTAAAACATGATAAAGAGTTCAAGACGTTGTTAAAAGGACTTTCTGATTCATTAAAACAAGTTTCTTCTGAAGTTTTGCAGTATGAGGTAGTCATCGATTTTGATGATTCTAGTTATGGGTTTAACATAGATGGTAATGAATTTGGAGAGAATATAACGAAGGATTTTACACGTGCTGATTATGAAATCGAATCTTCTGGCGGAGAAGGAACAATAAGTATTTTAGCGAAGGATCAAACAAGGGGGCAGGCTTCAGATAGAATACAAACAATATATTCATTAATAAGTAAAAGATTACCTCAAGATTTACCTGAAGAGCAACGTTCAAAGGCTTTGCATGCCGCAATAATACTTCTCACCCAAATGAGCGGCAATTGGACTATAGGGGTGGCAGAAAGTAATTTTTTGGGCTATAACCCTCATTTCGCACCCTTAGGAGCATCAACGGTAACCAGCCCTATAAAAGTGAGTATTTCTGATGAAGGGGTTATCCATATAGAACGGGAGGGGAGAAGGTCTTATATTGATACTAATAATGAAAAACCGGTAGGAACGCTTAATTTAAGAGCGAAGATAAGCTTAGACCCTAAAAAGATAAACACTGGTCGAGGCGACTATGATATACAAGAAGCTGTGGTCGTTGAAATGCCAGAATTTGCTACTGAAGCTTCTTCCAATGCTCTTCCGGCAACATAAAAGGTGAATAATATGACAGGACCAGAACAAGTTTCGATAGGCTCTGGCTTTAATAAGTTAGACCAATCTGTTAGGCAAAGGTTTAGATCAGAATATCAAGGGCGGCGATACCTTAAGATCAGTAAAGACAAGTCAGGATGGCATCTTGAATCAGTAGCAAAAGAAAAAAAGACTTCCTTTAGGAAATTGCTGAGGGATATTGATAAGCTGACAAAAAATAGTCCTATTATTGAAAAACAGAAACCAATAATAGGTGAATCGATGGCCTTCCTTTATGATTGTAAGGTTAAGAAGCTGGATCAAAAAACAGGACTCTGTGGCATTATAGGGAGGTTTTTCCAGAAACTAATCTTAGATAGAAGTTTTAAAAAGGCATATAAAAACCTCACGGGTTCATCGATTTCTAAAGATCAAATATCGGGTATGGTCCAACAAGCTAAAAATCGTGAAGCACAAGTATTAGCGCAGGAATTGTTGGATGAGGAGTTGTCCGATAATAAGAAAAAGGTAATCCCATATTTTAGAAGTTTGGAGAATGTTTTGAAAGAGCTAGATACAGGCGACATGAAGAGCAAGATAGAAGCTAAGATGTTAGCTGATATAGAAAAGTTTTTGGATGATAATACTGCTGACCTTGATGGGACACTAGAGCTGTTAGGCAGAATACTGCGGGAGAACTTTGGCAGGGGAGATGCTACCTCAGAAAGAGTTCATAAACTTGAGGGTCAGATCCAAGAAAAAATAACGGGGCTGCGAACAACCTCACAAGAAAGACCAAGATCTGTAGAAAGGATGACTTTGGCGGCTCAATTTCAACGACATTTAGGGAAGACAATAGAAGATGTTGAATCAGCGCTAAAACCTCTTGATTCTCAAGCTGTAAATAAGGCTTTGGCAACCTTAAAAGGGAAAGCGGATTCTACTGAAGATCAGGGAAAGTATCTAGATTTAATGAGCTTGCAAAGGGCATTGCAAGCTTTATCAGGTGCTAAACGTTTAAGCAATGAGCAGGAAATCATTTTAAGAAATTTAGGTATCTTGATTAAAGAGGTAGGGGACAGTAAACCCGTCTAATGTAGGAGGTTCCTAGCCCCGACATATTAAGCAGCCGGGGCTTGGAGGCACTATTTTTATATAATTATTGGTCGTTATCTTCTTCGAAATCTTGATAGCGGAAATCAGAGAGCTCTTCGCTAGTTTCTGCAGTGTCGAGATCACCTTGAAAATCATCTAAACCTTCTCTAGGTATTTCAGCAGCCTCGAAAGGAGTAGGCGTTGGGACAGGCAAGGCTTCTTGTAGGCGGCGATTCCAGTGGTTGTGGATCTTAATCACCCCTAGGAAGCATAGGATCATTCCTATCACAAAGTAAGCAGAGTAAATTATCGTTAAGCTATTCAAGGTGTTGTTGGTGTGCCTAATATAGATGTCAATAAGTTGGCCTGCAGTCACGGGCGCTATAGAATATATGATAAAATCTACCGCCAGTTTAACACTAAAGCGGCTTTTGCGACGGATGGCAAAGAAGGCCAGCTCTTTGATGGTAATTAGAAAGATTAAAGCAAAAGCTGAAGAGATTGCCCAGCTGATGGTCGAAAATCTTAAGCTTTGCACACCTTCAAGGTGCCAGCTATTAGCAAAAAGCGCAAGGCCGGGCAGTAAACTCAAGATTAGCAAGGTGATACCCGTTTTACCATAAGCTTTAGGCCCTAAGCAGTAAAGGACTCCGCCAGCGATGATACCTGCAATGCTGAGAATCCCTAAAGTGATAACCTGTACTAAGGCTATATGGCTTGCCTGATGTTGGTAATTAGGGATCGTGCTGATAAGGGACTTGACTTGAGTGAACAATAAGTTTTCCGAAAAAGTCTGCGCAAAAAAGTAGCCTATAACGATCATCACCAGCGCTACCCAATAGCCTACTGAAACTTTTAAGCCCGCCTCAGGGATGCCGAGGTCTTGCCTCTTCAATATCAGGAAAACACCATAAATTAACAAACTCATAAAAGCTATAGCTAAGTAGGATAGCCAAGGATAGGATCCTAGCTGGTTGATAATAACCTCTGGTGGGGTGAGCAGCGCCAGAAGCAGAGCCCAGCTAAATAAAGGGTATTGCAGTGATGCTGTTTTAAAGGTGTTGTGATGGTTGGCATAACCCCACGCTATAATAATAGGTAGAGCTACAGCCATCCCTGACCAAAGATATAAGAAAGTTGTAAAACTTTGCGTCTCGATGAAAGAGGAATGAAAATAAACCATAAAGCTTATCACCCCGAAAGCCAGGAAATTAAGAGGAAAAAAAAAGTGGAAAGCCCGTTCTACATGACCTTTAAGGGTTATCAAGATTAATAAAAGGCCTACAACCAGCGTCGCTAGAGGTGTTAGCAACCTTAACTGCTCCATGCTCGGACTATGAGGAGCGTTGCGCAAGGCAGCCTCTCTTAGCCCGGTAAGGCAAATATAATTGTAATAGGTTAAAAATAACATCAGCCCTATCCCTATGAATAGTGCTAGGCTTTGCTTGCCAGTTTTCATGGTCTCTCTCCCCGTTATATTATTGATAAAAATGGTAACTTAAAGATAGGGAAAAAAAATATATATGACAATCAATTATGAGAAGTAAGATCCTTAAGCCATGGTTGAACCTGTTGATCAAACGACTGGGTTGACCTTAGACGGGTGCTCCAATAATGGTAACACTCTTCAGGGGATTGATCCTTGACTTTACTGCTGAACAGCTTCCATAGGGGGCTATCGCTGCTGTTTTGCACTAATACATGATCATTGATGTGAGGGTTCTCGACCTTATAGTTACTGATAGCTTCCCAAAGAAGAGCCTGGTTGGAAGGTTGACCTAAATTCCTTGGGGGCCTAATTAATTGTTCACGAAGGCTCTTCTCAAAAATAGCTGTTCGGTGGTACCACTCATAAGATTCTTCATCTACCAAGTTAGGATCAAATGAATCGGTAATATCGCCATTTATCTTTCTTGCTATCAACGGCCACGAAAAATTGTCTAATAAGAAGAAATCATCAGGATTATCTTGGCGGAAATCATAAACTGCTTTGATATAAGGGTATGGTGATAATATGGAGTTATAAGGAATACGCGGCAATGCTGTTTTGACAATACTGATTATTCGTTCCTGTAGGTCAACGATATCTAAATTGTCAGGGGACGGCATTGGACGGTCAAAATTTAAATGAGGTGTCGGCCGTGGGAGATTCAAAGGCGGTGCCGGCGCTCTCGGTTGTGGAGTGCCGTTTGATTCAAGAGGGGGATGTGGAGTGCCGTTTGGGGTACAAGGAGAGATCGAAGGTAAGGAGTATGTAGAACATAAAGAGGTATCCGAACTAGGACTACAGGATGAAAAATCTAAGGCCATATTAGGACTACAGGATGAAAAATCTAAGGCCATTGCTAACTACGTTATTTGTTTTTATATTACTTTATTAACTTTTGATGCAAAGAAAGAAAAAATATTAATTTAAGTTTATATCGCAAAATAGTTTACTGCAAAAGCTGGTTAGTGTAAAATATTTTATTTCAATACCTTAAATATTCGAGGAAAATGAAAGCATTACCCCCTAAGCTTCAAGGCATCTTATGGATTGTCGGTTGGGTTTTTAGCTATAATACCGCTATGACTTTGACCAAATTCCTCTCCCCGGAAGTAGGTACGTGGATGATTGTCTTGATGCGCAGCTTTTTTGGGCTCTTATTTATCGCACCTTTGATTATGCAACCTGGTGCTGCGCCTTTGAAAAGCTCAGTGCCCGGTAAACATTTGATAAGAGTTATCGCAGCTGCCGGTTCTAGCTTTTGTGTCTATTATGCCTATAAAAGGCTGCCGCTTTCAACAGCTACTTCGTTGGGGTTAAGCTCATCCTTGATTGTACCAGTCTTTAGTATGCTGATCCTCAAAGAAAGAATTCCTTTCTATCGTTGGATTATGATCATCATCGGATATATAGGAGTTTTGTGTATTGTGAGGCCTACTGTTGACGGGATTCCTTTAGCGATGGGAGTGGCTTTATTAGCCAACATATGCGGAGCTATAGCTATCGTCATGACACGCATGTTAACTCAAACTGAACAAAAACTGACCCTTCTCCTCTATACCAGCTCTGGCATCTTCGCTTTAGCTTTTATTATAAATATCTTTTCTTGGAAAACATTCTCTCTCCATGATGGTATGATACTGGCAGCCCTCGGGGGAGCTGGAATTATGTCACAGCTTTGCCAAATTTCTGCTCTTAAGCTTATCCCTCCTACCATTACGGTGCAATTCGAATATTCTCGACTCCTGTTGGCGATAGCTACCGATTTTTTTGTCTTTAGACAACACCCTTCATCTTCAACTTTGTTTGGGGCAGCGGTTATCATAATTACAGGCTATATTGTCGTGCAGGGAGAGGCTTCTCCTGCGCCCTTGTCTAGAAAAAGCTCTTCCCTAGCTTAGGTTCTGCTGAATATCAAATTTCAAAAAAAACTTGCTTATATATTGTGGCAGCATTTATCTTGGCGGTAAGATTGTTTTTAATAAATTTTTGCTATAGCAGCAGGAGGTAATTGATGAAAAAAATTGTGGCCCTTTCATTATCATGTTTAGCAGTTATAGGAGCTGGTAACCTGATGGGGGAAAGCAAAGCTAACCCTCACGAAGTCTATATCGGCGGAGGATATTTGCATTCCGATTACAAAATTAATTATAGAGAAGATGGGGAGAACCTTAAAGACACTGGAGGCCTACCAGAATTTACTGCTGGCTACGAATATATACGTCCCGATTTTTATTACGGCGGTGTCAGCTTTAACTATGCTTATGGTGATACCGATATGTCTTCTGATGGAACTTCGGGAGAAGTTAAATCCAAAAATCGCGTCATGGGGATGGAAGGCCGTCTAGGTTATAACTTTGCTGTTAATGAAAAAGCACAAGTCATTCCTTTTGCTGGCTTTGGGTATAATACGTGGACACGCTGGTTCGATGAGGATCAGGATAGCCGCGATAAATTAGAAACTAAGTGGACCTATATTGCCCTAGGCTTTAAGTCTTCTTATACTTTTAAACCTACCTGGGAAGTTGGTCTTAACGCTAAAGTTATGTTCACTGTTAACCAGTGGGCAGAAGCTTTGGGTTCTACAACTGTTGAAGAAACTACAACTTCCGAGAGCGCACACTCTAAAGTTGCTAATAGGATCAACTACGAAGTTGCTATTCCTGTAACAAAGCATTTCGAATGGTTGTCGGCTCGCTTAGTGCCTTTCTATGAGCGCCATAATTATGGTCCAGCCGATGATGAAGGAGCAGCATTTTTTCCTATGCCTTCATCGCATAACGACTTGCTAGGAGCAAGAATTGAACTAGTAAAGAGCTTCTAAAATAAGCTCTCTCATTTTTTGGTGTAAGAGGCTTCTCAAAAGAGAAGCCTCTTTTTTTTTGTTAGAGACAGCTAATATAAAACATAGATCTGTGGTACAATATCTTCTTAAAATTAAATTTCTTCGGGAAAAATTTATATGCCTAAATGCCTTTTCTTGCTATTAGCTTTCATAGGATTATACCTTCCAGGGGAAAGCGCTAACAATGACAGCAATATCAATTGCTGGGCTGTAGTGGTCGTGCCAGTAGCGGATGTGTTAGATGAACCACCTCCTTATGGGGGAGCTCCTGAACGTTATCTCGATTTACCATATAACTGGGTTTACTCTCCTAGCTATGATCGCCCGCGCTTCCATCAGCTTCTTTTTAATCAGTTGGTGAAAATTGTCGCCGAAGAAAACCACGAGTATAAGGTAGAGATAACCAATCTATATTATCAGACCTTAGAGAGCAGGGAAGCTCATACCTTCGAAGGCTGGATTTTATCAGAAGGGGTAGTGAAACTAAACCACCTTATCAAAAAGAAGCTAGACCTGAAACGTTTACCCTGTAATCTACCAGGGCAAGGTGAGCAAGATATAATATCTCTCACCAGCCCTTATTATAGTGCCGCTCAAGAAAAACTTTATTCTGCCGGAACACGTTTTGTTTTGGCGAAAGAAAAAGCTGATAGTTTCATTGTCTATGGTTTACAACCAGAATCTTTAGATTATCAGACCCTGAAGGTGCCGAAATCCCTAGCTCTACGCAATAAAACAGCCTCTATTGACCAAAAGATTCAAACCTATATTTCCTTAATACAAGAATGGTCTACACTAGAAGAGGGGATTATCCCTTATTTACAAGGAGGGGCTAGCTGGACGAAGAGCCATTATAACCGAGAGGCGGTCAAACGCCCTCTTTTTGATACTAATGGTCAACCAGTATATGAGAATGGAAATAAGCGCTATGGTTATTACCGTTTAGAAGATTTTGGCGATCCACGAACAGGGTTAGATTGTTCTTCAATTATATGGCTTGCCGCTCAAACGGTTAATATTCCATATTATTGTAAAAATTCTTCTACGCTTTATCATCAGCTTAAACCTCTTCAGGTCGGCGACAGCCTCGCCGCCGGAGATATTTTATGGTTTCCTGGTCATGTTATGATCATTAGCCAGCTAAATCCTTTGATGCTTATCCAGTCTGAAGGCTATGGGGCTCGCTTGCAGACGGGGTATGTTGCAGAACATGCTGCAGAAAGTCTTTTTCAAGGAATCAATACTCTTTCCGAATTACAAAATGCTTATCATTCCCAAGCCTCTTTAAAATTAAAAGGTAGTAGGGGTGAAGTTGCCAAAGAAGTCACTGATTGGCGTTTAATAAAATTTAGAAGCTGTTGGGATATAGCCGATCAAGCCATGGGAATTTTGCCTGCTTTGAGTTGCGGATAATCAAAATTTCCATTAACGTAAAGTTAAATTTTATATTGGAGGTAAAGTGGTTAATCCAACCTCGAGCACTTCGTTAGCACATTTTAATTCTCTTCAAGAAGAAGATCCAACAGCTTCTCAGCATAATCAAAGCGCAGAAAGAAAACCTTTCCATGGAAGGGTTTTTAATATTATCTGCAAAATGGGTTTTTGCATCTGTGATAACATTCTCCCTTATAGTACACCTATAGATAGAACTGATGAGGCGACGGTAATGACCATTATGGATGAGGCGAATAAAATTTTCGATCCTGTTTACCTGCATCGTTATCATCATGGTAGTGAACATCGATGGTTCTATCGTCTTGCTATTTCTTCTTCTAATGATTATATCGACCGTTTAGAATATAGAGTTGAAATAGATCCTTTAAAAGTATCTAAGCGCTTAACGGATACTGCTATAGCTGCTTTCCAGCAGCAGGAATCTCAGCAAAGAAATAGCGTTTTCGACACACAAGCATTGTCACAATTAGATGAGATAGGTGCAGATATCCAAAAGTACTATAGAGCAGAAAATAAGACTTCTCAAGTAGGAATATTTTATTCCCAAGGAGAGCGCCTTCGTATGGAAGATCGGCATGAGGTAGGCTTTTTTGAGTTTGAAACCTCTACTGGTATGAAGGAGGTCTATTATGCAGCGCTCTTCGATGGGCATAAAGGTTCCCAGTGTGCAAGCTTTGCAGCTAAGAACATTAAAAATGCTCTGGCTAAGCGCTTAGGGGAGTTCAATAAAATAAAATGCACGGAATTAGGGGTCTGGAATGCTCTTAAATTAGCAATGGTCGATATAGACCGCACTTATGTTACTAACCATTTAGGGGTTGGAGGGACGACAGCTAATATTATTTTAGTAATAGATGATGATCTTTGGGTAATTAATGTAGGTGATTCACGGGCGGTACTTGTTTCTTCCGAAGGAGACGCTATTCAGCTTAGTGAAGATGCTAAGCCAGAAATTCCCAAATATAAGAGGGGGATAGAAAAGCGTGGCGGAAGTGTTAGCTTCAGTTATAATTGTTATAGGGTCAATGGCTATTTAGGAGTAGCTCGAGCTTTAGGGGATTATGATACTGTTTCTGCGGCAGTGAGCGCTCGCCCTAAAATTGTAAAATATCCTAAGCCTGCCAATGGATGGGAGGGGTTATATGTCATACAAGGTTGTGACGGGCTTTTCGATGTTTGTAGTTCCGAACAAGTAGCTGAAATGTTTTATGCATGTCAGGAAAAAAAAGTGTCCATCAATAAAACTGCTGGTTACTTAGTAGATGGAGCGTTGAAAGCCCAATCTGCCGATAATATCACCGTGATAATTTCTGACCTCCATAAATTAAATAGGTAAAATATAAGTTATGCTAGAAGCAAATTTTTTCCCCCAAGCTATAGAATCTTCTTTAGTGAACCTCCAGAAGGTCTTAGAAAATATGCAGACCAGCACCAGCAATACAGAAGACCGTTTACACTGCTTAATTAGCCGATTAAAGGAAAAGATTTATTCCGGCAGTTACGATAAGCAAGAAATTTCTAAAGATGTAATAGCGATAAATAAATATCTTGAAGAACATCAAGATGAAGTAGAGGAGGTGGGGCAAGCTTTATATCGTTCTTTGCAGACTGTAGAAGGGATAGTTAAAGCCCAAGGGCTTTGGAATAATTTGGAACATGCCGATGAAAATCAAGTGGGTGAAGCTTTACTTTCTATTAAAGATATCGAATTACGGATCCAGCTTTTGGAAGAAGCTCGAGATTATCACTCCGAAATTGATATAGGTTATATTGACCAAGATTATTTAACAGCAGCTTTAGCAAACTATTTGAAAGCGCGGTCCGAAGCTGGAGAAGTCGATATTGAAGAGATTGAAGCCGGAGTATGCTTAGGATTATCAGTACTTTACGGTTATTATCAGCTTACCGGTAAGCAAGATGACTTTTTTGCTCAAATCGAAGGGGCTCAGCAAATTTTAACTTGGCCTTCTAATCTTAAAGATAAAAGATATCAGCAACTAGACAGAGAAGAACTAGATTTGGAGCACCTATGTAATGACATTATCTTTTTTCAAGATTTTATGGGGCAAGCTTATCCTTTACAGAAACTGAAAATGTTGAGTGATGCTCCGATAATTAGGAGTCTGGAAGAGAGACTTTTTTATGTTTCTCCATTTTTTCCTGAAGAAGCGAAATACTCTTGTCTGACAGAAACCCTTCGGCGCCTCTGTACTATTGATGAACAGCCTAAGCTCTTTTGGCTCATGACGACAGATCATGCTATAGCTCTTTTTTATAGAGAGCATAAAGTTTATCATTATGATCCACGCAATCCCTTGCCTTCTTTGCCTTATCAGATAGAGAAAATAGATGAGCTGGTCGATATCATGGTCGTTTTACTAGAAACAAAAAAACAATCTTTTTCTTTATCTATCGATCTTGTTACAGCAGCACCTCTGCCTAGCACTAAGCAGCTGGATGGGTTTTTAGAGCATAGCCTACAAAAAGCTGCAGAAAATCATAGCCTATACGATTCTATGTATTTAGCTGTTGAGTTTGATCATCCAGCAGCCATTAAGGCCCTCGTGGATGCTGGTTTTGACCTTAATGACACCAATGAAGATAAGATGACAGCTCTTCATTGGGCGGCTTATTTTGGCCGTTTAACACTTGCTAGGGAATTGGTCAGAAGCGGTGCTAAAGTAGATCTATTAGATGCGGAAGGGGAGACTCCATCAGTTATAGCGTTACAGGAAGGTCATATGGAGGTCGCGAATTTTTTACATACCGTTGAAGGACACAATAAAAGCTTCTTCGAAAATAAGCGCAAACCTTAAAATTAAGAGAGCTAACCAGCCAAGATTATCAGACCCAAGATGTTTTTCTTACACAAAGGAAATAAAATATGGCTACTATTGAAAAAATTTACGAACACGAACACGAAGAAATTCTCTTTTTTTATGAACCTACTTGTAATCTTAAAGTCATTATAGGTATCCATAATACAGTTTTAGGACCAGCATTAGGTGGTACTCGCTTATGGCCTTATTCTACGGTAGATGATGCTTTGCAAGATGTTTTGCGATTATCACGAGGAATGACTTATAAAGCATCATTAGCAGGATTAGACTTTGGGGGTGGCAAGGCTGTTTTGCTAGGAAACCCTGATGAGGTCAAAACAGAGGCTTATTTTAGAGCTTATGGTCAGTTCGTAGAATCTCTGCAAGGTCGTTATATTACTGCTGAGGATGTAAATACTAACGTAACAGATATGGAGCATATTTTTACAGAAACCAACTATGTGGTAGGAGTTGAAGAAATCCATGGGGGGTCTGGAAACCCTGCCTCTTATACGGCTTTAGGCGTATATAAAGGAGTAGAAGCTGCTTGCCAAAAAGTTTATGGGGAACAATCTTTATCTGGTAAAGTAGTGGCATTACAAGGAGTTGGTGAAGTAGGCAGCCGTTTAGGGGTGCTATTGAGCAATGCTGGAGCAAAAATTGTTTTTAGTGAAATTAATGCTGATCGTGCAGTTTCTTTTAAAAACAAAGTTGCTGCAGCTGAGCAAGTGGAAGCTGACGAAGTTTATGAAGTACCTTGTGATATCTTTTCTCCTTGTGGTTTAGGGGCTATCATTAATAATGACACTGTAGAAAAATTAAATTGTCAAATTATTGCTGGAGCAGCTAATAATCAGTTGAAAGAGGATTTTCACGGCCAAATCCTTAAAGAGCGCGGCATTTTATATGCTCCTGATTATTTGATTAATGCCGGTGGTCTATTAAATGTTAGCGTAGAATTCGAAGGTTGGACTCCGGAAAAATCTCGTCGCTTAATTGATCCTATATATGAAAGAGCCTTGAAAGCTTTCGATATTTCTGAAAAAGAAAATCTTTCTGTTAACAAAGTAGCTGATTATTTAGCTGAACAAAGGATAAAAGATATTATGGGAATAAAAAAGCGCCTATCTAGTCGACAAATATCATACCCTTTACCACGTCGCAAGCAGCGATAAGCAAGAAGTTTATCACGTCTGGTATTTTGATGTTTGTTATAAATAGGGTAGGTGAGGCGTTTAAAAAGGGCTATTAGGCTGTAAAAATCATATATCGATGCTATCGCCCTTTTTATCTTAAAGCGCCCTTAAAACTTAAAATAAAGATTTACCTTTCAAACCTAGGAACTGTAAGATATTCTGAAAATATAGATCGATACGAGGTATTAAAGACGAAAAAATCCACTATCTAATATCTAACAATATGAATCCCTCTAACTTACGCAATTATTAGGTTAGCTTATTCATTTTGATCGTGCCATGATTCTTTCATTATAAAACAGCGACATAAAAGCACTAGTGGAAACCATTTCCATTTTACTGCGCAGCTTAATGAAATGTATAGAAGCTTAACTTATGCTTAATATTCACGTAACAGGATAAGAACTATAAATCCGAGATATTAGCATCTTGCGAATATAACAAATTCATCTTTATAGATTCATTATGACCCGCGCAAGAGTCTTTATAAAGTTATGAAAATGTATAGTATCTTTGCTATTAAGAAGTGGCTCAAATAAAATAATCAACACATATCCTAAATAAGCTTTTCATTTTTTGATTCTAGAGAAGTCTAGAGCTGTCAAGTGTTATATAAGCACTACTCCAGAAAACTCCATTTTTGCAGTCGGTACTACTATGCGCAACATAACGGTTATTATCAGACGTCAAACTAGAAATGCGACTCTCGCTACCCTATTGTACTTCTTATTCCTTTTTAGCAACAAGGTAGGGAGCCATTTATCCTAAAACCTGCCAAACACTGATTATTAAAGGAGAAAAAGATGGATTTATCACTTAAACCTTTAATAAGTAAGAAAATGTAGTTATTGTTATTAGGTCTGATAATCAGGCTTTTACAGAGGTGTGAATAAGCCTGCTTTTACAAGAGCTTGAATAGTCTTTTGTTTTTTAAAACTTTCTTCAGCTTCTTGATACTCTTTATATTTTCTAGCCTCGAAGGCCCTATCGGCAACTAATCTTTCGGAAGCAGCCTCATATTCTGCTAGAATCTGTTTTAGTTTACTTTCAGATTTTTTTTCTTGCTCCACTAGCCGATCTAAATATTTTTGAAATAAGGGATCATGACGTACAACGTGATACAGTGTATCAGCAGATAAAGTATCAAGCCCTTCCTTCAAGAGAGTCTTAAAAGGTAATTTTTTAGCGATTCGGGAATGATGGATAGGAATGCCTTTAATCCCCAACCCCCAGATTTTATTTAACATAAGCAGGTTAAATAAAGCCGTTTCTATATTTTCTTGATTGTTATGATAGTGTCTTTGCACCACCATTTCAACTCTCAAGCGCTTAAATTTACTGATTAAAAAGCTAGCTAAAGCTACCTCTTCGTCAATCTTAGCATTATTATATGATAATAGTTCAAAGGAAACTTCTTCAAGAGTTAAGATAGCACGATCGACACAAGCAGTACCACCATCTTCTAGCTTCTTAATATAAGGCTTTTGCAGATCAGGAGGCAGTTTTTCCAAGCTTTCTACAACGCATTTAAATCTATTTAAAAGCGGTTGATTCCTATTAGATAGAAATAACTTATCATAAAAATTTTCAAGAGAAGCTGATATCCGCATTAGACGATCTTTAAGCTCTTCTTCCAAAGTAGGGTCAATATAAAGATATCCCAAATCTTCTACCAACACTGGAGGCTGTAAAAAAACACCCAGATCGAGTTTACAGCCCTCGAAAATCTCTTGCTTCTTGTCTAACTTTTTTAGATGCTTCGATAACAATCTTTTATGATTTGAAGGTAAAAATTTCTGGGGGTTAACATGATTATCTTCACACAAAAGCACTATCAATGAAGATATCAATTCTTGTGCTCGTCGGTGATCATCTAAAGAAAAAAATGAGCTGTTTTTTACCGCTGTCAACCCCCTTAAAAGAGCCTCTCCGAGATAACTTTCAATGGGACGTTTAGTAGCTATTTCGAACAATTTATCCCTTATCGCCTCTTGCATTTCAAAAGGAATTTCCTGGTGCTCTAGTACATTAATCCATAAATCAATAAGAGGCACTAAAGAAGGTGATGTAGGCTTCTGAGAGTTGCATATCATTATAGAGAGCTGTAAAGCTTTGGTCTTATGAGGGTCATCTAAAATCTTCAACCATTCCTCTAGTGACTCCCCTAATTTTACGATATTATAGTACGTCAATCGACGACTTTCTAGCTCTCTTAGGAGAGCTAGAAAAGGCGGTGCTAAAGCATTACTAAGTTCCTCGCTTGACAGCAATTCCAAAAGGCTTTTAGTAGCTAAGGTCGGTAATTCAGCTTGCTGTAAAAGATCGTCCCAATCCTGAACCGCCGCATGGTCTGATAATATCTGACGGGCGTTGAATCGCAATAATAAAGAAGAATATTTCTCCTTAGTACTAGCCAAAATTTCCAAGGCTTTCCTAATTAAAGGCTCATGTTCTTGAGAAGCTATCATTCCCCTCTTTAAAAAACCATTTAGTTTTTTCTGAGCCATAGTTTTCAAGGAGCGAAAGGGATTTTGCGTATAAACGTGGTAAGACAAGGCTGCTATAAAGTCTTCATTGATATGAGTTTGCAAGACGGTTTTTAAGATAAGATATCGCCTATTATCGGGAAGTCTTTCATCGCCCGCCAACTTTGCCAATCGAGACAAAGCCTCTCTAGGGAATTCTGTTTTCAAGCTTTTAATTTTGCATTCTAAAAATTCATTTAATTTATTGAAAAGCGGCAGATAATCTACTACTTCTATTAATTTGACAGCACAATTAATCTCACCATCTGTGCTGGATCTTTTTTTCTTCAACAGCTCTTGAAATTGCTTAAACAGCTCTAGCTGAATGACCGTCGACACTTCTTGAGGTATTTCAGCATTATTTAACCACTCTATCAAATTTTCAAAGGCTGCGTTAGAAAAATTTCTGATTCTAGCATCCCTAAACATTTGCTGTATTTTCGTCGCTGTTCTATCATTTGGCGGCTTACCATATATAATAATTTTACGCGACTGGCAGTGGTTAAAAGCATTTCTTACCTTATCAACAGTATCTTCAGGTAAAGATGAGTCGTCCACTAAAGGCTTCAGTAACCTCAACCAAGCATCTAATTTTACTTCAGTACTTAGAGTTTGTTGGTTAATAACCTCAAGAAATTGATCAGCTGCCAGAACTTTAACTTCTGTATTCCAACAATTTTCACTTACTATAAGGTTGAAGATAATATCTAGAATATCCGGTAAACATCGTACTTCTCCCGGGTTGCGATCCAGATCAGGAACAGCAAAACTTATTAAGAGCTTAGCAGCTTGTTGTCTATCATCAAGCAATACGTTAGGATCATTAATTATATCTCTTAGGCCCTGAGCAATCTTTTTAGCATCACACTGCCCTACTCTAGAATTTGTTGATAACGCCAACTCAGTTAGTCTGATAATATACAGATGCGCTTTTTGGCTAAGATCTTGATCTTGAAGATACTTCAAAGAGGTTCCTAATAATTCAATTATACGAGGATATGAAAAATAGGAAAGCAAGTTCTTATTTGTTTCTAGGGTTTCCAGGATAACATTAACAAGTTGATAGGACAATTCTCCTTGTTTTATGAATGACAAGCTTGAGATAAAATCACACAATCTATTAAGTGCTTGCCCGGTCATAATTTCACTATCAGCAATGTGTACTAATCCATCAACTAAAATGGGTTTATAATTGTCCGAAGGAATACCGAAGTTTTCTAGATGCCTTAAAAAGATTCTAAAACTAGATGCTGCAGCCAATCTGTATTCCGGTGAGATATCATCTTTGAAGAATAATTGGGAAAAGCCTTGGGAAATCTCTTCCGCATACACCTTAGCAATATGATGCTCTTCTGAGGTTGGGGTTGTCTCATCTCGCACCTCTTTGCTAGCTATAGCTTTAATGTTTTTATAGCCGATACCCCTCAATTTCATAGCTAGGTCGTTCAAAGTTTTACCTTCGAGGGATTTACACCTTTGGTGACTATTACGCTCATAAATTTCATTCCAAAGAGCTTCTATATCCAAGATTTTCGCTTGATGATCATGGATATTAACTTCTCGACCCTGCCAAGAACAAGAACTTGGATTGATAGAATCAGATTCTCCTGATAGGGAATGCTCCCTAGTTTCGTTTTCTGCAGCTGGGAAGGCAGCACTTAATGATGATAATGATGTCGGCAATATATTCTCCTTAACGCACTTTAAAAGAGTTTGAAATCTTAAGCAGGCATTATACTTAGTGCTTGCCAGTCCTCAAAATTCTCAATTTTACCGAGAAGATTTTCAATAAGACCAGCAAGGTCGGGATCATTAGCCTTTTCAGCAAGTCTTATAAGATTTCCTCTAAGAGCCATTAACAGATCAGGGTCTCTTTGTAATGCCGCTACTGGAAAAATACAACCTCGTCTCACTGATGCGAAAGGCTTAAAAACATCGTGCTTTTGTACAACGCTTATAGGAGTAAACAGTATTTGGTCGAGATGGTGGATGAGCAGTTCCATAGTTTCATCATCCAACTCCAAAGTAGTAAAAGTAACTAAAATCTCTAGGGGCTGTTTCATTTGAATGATAGAACCTTGGGGTATAGCTCCTAAGGCACTAACCATAATTTGAATTTCATGGCAAAAAACTTCATAGTTGGAGTCATCATCTGCAAACTCTTTCCTTGAACGCTGATATATTTCCCGAAGTAATGGCTGCTTAATCTGATAATCCTGACTATAATACCAAGCTTTTATTAAAGGGTCAGCAAGGTGCATTCGATTTATTGCGGTAAGATCGTTTCTTTGCACTAAGTGCAATATGCGCTGAGAAATAGTATCAATCTGATGTCTATTATTAGAATATTCTACAACTAAGCTATAGGCAGAGCTTACCTCTATAATAGCAAATAAACTAGGCTCATAATCTTGAGAGACTTCTATTAAAGCCTGCCCTAGCAAAGCTACTGTATGGCAGTCAATAGTTGATGATTTAGTGATAATAAGTGTTAAAGCCTGATTTAAAAAATCTAAGCTTTGCGATACCTCTAACTCGCGAGCTTTAAGGGCTATCATATCTGAAAGCTGATACCGCCAGTACAGATAATTAGAGTTAAAATCACAAAATGCATTAGCTATCTTCAACGCTGTCAAAAGCTGTCCTGAAGGACTTTTAGCTTCTAAACTGCGGATATCAGGTAGATTTTTTAGACCCGGCTCATCTTCTAAAGCCTGGTTGAAAAATTCTATTAAATCAGGGTCAAGTTGAGGATATACTGACCGTTCATCTTCTGCAGAAGGTTGTTCAGGCCCCTGAATATTAGGAAATTCGCAATAAGGGTCTGTATTTTCAATGGGTGGTATCATAATAAACTCTCATCTTTATAAAAAGTTGCCGTATTATATAAAATAATAGGAAAAAAAGACAATCCCACTGCAAGGTCTGATAATCTAGAAAAAGCTTTTCTTGCATAATAATTATCATTTCTCTTTAAATAAAAAGTAGCATCTATTTTGGAGGTAAAGCTATATGTGGAGAGCATTTCTAGCTATATGTGCTTTAAGCGCAGCAGGCGGTTATTCAGAGGTTATAGACCTAAAATATTCACCCAAATTAAAAGTGAAGACAATTTTACTAGATCACGGAACCCGTGATCCTACGAGGCCTATCGAAGACATCGAAGTTAAGGGATATACTATCCATGATGTAAAGATTATTGCTGGCGATGACAAGGGGTTACCTGAGACATTGGTTATCACCTACCATGAAAGGGCTAATTATCCACAGGTCAACCAAGGGCAATCTAATCCTGACAGTTACCGTTAATAAGGATACTAGACGTGACAACTCCTGAGGTTTCCAACACAGATCCCTTATCAGCCCATAATGTTCATATGCTAGGGCGTCAAGATAAGTTAGAGGATTTAGAGGACTTCCCCCCTATCCCGACAGCGATGGTTTTACCCCATGGTACGACATATCATGTGACGGTACGCCATTTAAAGCGTAAGAAGCTCAAGAAATTGATAGTACGTCGCAGGAAAGAAGGAAGAAAGCGAAAAAGATATTATGATGATCTCGTTTCTATGGAGGAGACTGCCGACAAGACTGATGATGTCTTTTTCTTTTTCATTTATAATGTTTTTGCTGGAAGTCAGGACACCTCACAAAAATTCAAACGTTTAGCAAAGTGGCTCCGCTTGAGGGCTGTCGACGAACAAAAAGCACTAGAATATGAAGCTAGGTGTAAGAGGGAAGATTCTTTAAAAGACATCCGCAAATTTTGGCAAGCTATTTTTGCCCGCGAAATGTTGACAATTAAAGATCATGCCCAAGCAGGTTCTATCGCTGTTAACCTGTCGCAATTGCGCCAAAATATCTATGATGACCTAGAAGATTTTTTCAAAACTTCTACGTGGGATAAAATTTGCGAAAAATATAGCATTGACCCTTTGTCAACGGCTTGGTTCGGTGAAGACAACCATTATTTGATGGAAGAATTCAAAAGCTTTATGCTAAAAAAGTATAAAACCGCGCTCTTGGATCGCTATAAAACCCTACTCTCGACCTCTGTTAAAAACCCTAAAGACCCCCTATACTCCCCTGTTATTGAAAAATTCAAGGTCAGCGTCGAGCGAGCCCTCAAAGCATACCTCAATGAGATTTTGAAGGTCGAAAACGCCTACTACCAAGACATACAAAAAATTGCCGAACGCCAAACTTCCCCCAGCTTGTTACCAAAAGTCCTCTCTCTCTCCCAAAAGCTTGGACTTTTTTAACCTGCGGTTTGTGATACAACCTTTGAACTGACATGGTTGAAAACCATTTTAACCTTCTTTTTAGTCATAACGATTAAAAAATGCTGGCTAATAAATTACCTCTTCTCCTACATTGTTCGACTTGATTTTTGTTATAAATATATGGAGTATAGCTTATTATGATGAAGAAATTTCTTATAACTTGCTTAGCGGCTCTGCCTCTAATGACCGGCACAGCAGCTCAGGCCGAAGTCCACGGAAAATTCGATCTAGGCCCCGTCTTAATGAAAGCAGGGTTAAAGAGTAAAAGGCCAACCGATGGATCACCAGAATCCGGTGAAGTCAAGTATTGGGACACTAACAAGCATATGCTTGGAGTACAAGGTAATGGCACTTTGGTATGGTCCAACGGCTTCTGCCTTAAGCCTAGAATGTTGTGGGCCCAAAAACATGATGACCTTTACAGTGGCGGCTTAGGAGCAGGCTGGTATCTTCCTGTGATGAAAGACGTAAGCTTAACACCATATGCTGGGATGAACTTCAGCCATTACACACGTCAAGTCAACTACGGCGAAGCTTATCATGGTCAAGGAAACCCACAAAGTGTTGATCTATATCCACAACATAAATTCATTTCAAAATCACCTTTTGTTGCTGTAGACTTCAACTGGAACTTTATCGAAAAATGGGCCCTTTCCGGCGGAGTAAGCTACGCATGGGTTCAAACTCGTACTAAGACTAGCAATGAAAAAGAAGGTATATTAGTTTACTCTAAAGGCGAATCGCGAGGGTTTAACTACAATGTTCAAGTCGATTACTTTATCAACGATCACTGGGGCGTTAATGCAGCTTATGCTATTAACCGCGCCGCCAACGATGATGATGAAGGTATGAGAGGCAGCGGCTACCGCATCGGTGCTAGCTACCGCTTCTAAGCGATTTGCAATAATTGTCAAAAAGCAATATTATGCGTCTCTTGATGAGGCGCATTTTTTTTGGAGGAATTTTATGCCGGAATTACCTGAAGTTACTACCGTTGTTGAGGGGTTAAAAACTCATGGGGTGATAGGTTGCACCATCGAAGAAACACACCTATATTGGGAAGGCAGTCTAGCCTCCCCCTCCCCTGCTGAATTCATAAAAAACGCTCCCCAAAAAACTATCCTTGACCTACGCCGCCGAGGTAAATATATTGTCTTAGAGTTATCCGAAGGCTATTCTATGCTCATTCACTTAAGGATGACAGGGCAGCTAAATATCGTACCTTCGGATATACCTCATGATATCCATGACAGGGTAATATTATTGCTAAACGATGGGCGAGAGTTGCGCTTTAGTGATGCCCGCAAGTTCGGCAAACTTTGGCTTACTAAAAACCCTGAAGAAATTTTAGACTCTTTAGGTATAGAACCGTTGGAAGATACATTAACCCCGGAAGCTTTACACCATATCCTTCATGGTCGACGGCGTCTAATAAAGCCTTTATTGTTAGATCAACACTTAATAGCAGGGCTAGGCAACATCTATGTCGATGAAGCCCTTTGGCGAGCTAAGATCCACCCCCAACGCCTTTCTAATACTTTAAGCGAAAGCGAGAGCAAAAAATTATGTTATGCTATCAAAGAAGTCTTGAGGTTAGGCATTAAATACCAAGGGACTACTTTGGGAAAGTCTTCAACGAATTTCCATAGCGTCGGAAAGCAAAAAGGATCTCACCAAAATGTTCTCCAAGTCTTTCGCCGCCAAGGCCTTCCCTGCCCCGAGTGCCAGACGGAGATCATAAAAATAGTCGTAGGACAGAGAAGCACCTACCTTTGCCCTCAATGTCAAAATATAAAGGAAGATTTATGAAAAAACATTGGATAGCACTATTATTATTATTGTCAGCACCCTTTATAGGGTTCTCTCAGCAAAAGATTTCTTCCGTAAGGCATATCCAAGTAGCTTTATTTACACCGGTGCAATTACAACGAGAGAATACTGACATTCACGGTTTTCGCTGGAATATCATCTATGGCCGTAACCGCTCTTTGATAGGGCTAGACGTAGGTTTGGTTAATACTATCAAAAAAAACACTACAGGAGTGCAGCTAGCAGGCTTTTTTAATAGTGTAGATGGTAATTTTTACGGTTATCAAGCAGGCCTTGGCAACCTTGTCGATGAAAGTTTCTGGGGATGGCAATACGGGATACTCAACCTTTCGGGAAAACATTATGGTGTTCAACAAGGGATTGTTAATATTAACAATCACACTTTTACAGGGTGGCAGTGGGGAATCGTTAACCTAGGAGGTGATTTTGTTGGATTACAAAATAGCTTCGTCAATATTAATAGCGGCCATCATTTTGAAGGCTGGCAGCTAGCTTTTGGCAATGTCACTCGCAGCTTTTTGGGTCTTCAAACGGGAGCTGTCAATGTCTCCAATAATGTTAAAGGTATCCAATTAGGTTTTTTTAATATCACCCGCAGCCTTCAAGGTGTCCAGCTAGGTTTTGCCAATATCCAAACCGATTGCGAATTCTTTAAGTTGCTGCCCTTTATCAACATTTCCTGGTAATCCTTCATTATTTTACCCACCTGTGATAGTAAAAACCTCTGCTGGCCCTAAAGCTAGCAGAGGTTTTCTTTAACCTCACAGAAGAATAGACTTTTTATCTATTCAGAGTGATGGCAGCATCCGCAAAAAGCGTTATAAAGCCAAGCAAACAGCGCTAAGCCTATAAAAACATCGATAAATCCGTAAATCAAACCTATGATACTTCCGCCAACGCTGATAGTAAACCCTGGATATATAGACGCCAGCACATCCAAGAACATTTTACCATAACCTGCCGTTTCCATAGAACTAGTAACTACTGAAATCAGTGTTACTACAAAAACAGCCAGCCCCCACAGTACTCCACCTGCCAGACCTAATTTTACTGGATGTAATTTCATAATATCCTCCCATAAAATGATTAAAATATAATGCCAAACCTTTTAGATTAGATTTATGGCAAACCGTAATTTCAACTTAACAGATAAAGAATTTAATACAAATTATTTTTTAGCCACCGTCATCCAAGGAGGAATAGTAGTAGCTGCTTGGGAGCGCAAAGTTTCCGGTACTGCCCCGACTTGCTGCTGACGATAGTGTTCAATTTCACGCTGTCTTTCCCTCAGTGCTGTAGGGCTGTCGACCTTTTTATCTTCCTTATCGCTATTAAAGATATCAGAAAATTTAGTGTAAATAGAACGAACCTTACAACCTTCGATAGGCGAGTTATCAGTAGTTATCCAGCGCACCTTTTTTTTCTCTAAAAGCCGGGGTTCTACGGCTTTTAGATTAGTAATCTTATAGGTCACCGCGGCAATAATAGTAGAAACAATATTAGCCAATAAAGGGGGAAGCTTTTTATTTAAGATAAACTCCGAAAAAGGGACCTTGGTATCCAGGTTTACGTCTATCATCCTCATCATTCTAGTAACATAAGCAGTACAATTGCCTCTGACATGGCAATAAGGAGCTCCCGAGACTTTGTCGGTACTATCGTAATCTCTATCTTCATCTCTAACGATATCGTAAGGCTCTCCAGAATCACGGGTGTCGATCAACAGCTGCTGTAAAACCTTTCCCCATTTTTCTTGGCTAACAACAAAAGGGGTCTCAACTTTAGGGCCGCAGCCCTTATAGGATTCATAATCATCGACCATATGCATATAAGCTCTTTGAACCATGAATTCAAACTTTTGCCGATATAGGCCCATAGATATCATCCGCCCATCAGGAGTTCGTAAACGTAACCAGCTGTGAAGGCCTTTGAAAGTATGATGACCATCCTGACACTGAGTCATGACCGAAACAACCCACTCCCCCTTAAGGTGATCGGGAACCTCTTGCCTATCATAAACAATAGCTCTGCTTATCAGCTTTTCGATATCCTCTTTTTTAGCAGGGTCAAGCTCTTCTAGCGTCGGCTCTGTTGGATCAGCTTCTATCTCTCTTAAATTAGGTCTTGGCACCCACCCCTCACAAGTGTAGTAAGCGTTAAGGGTTGTTTGCTTGATAGGATCGTAGCCAAAACTGTAAGTATCAGGTATTTCGACCCACGGCTTAACCTCACCTTGACATAGTAAGCCAGCATGACCTTCCTCGTCTAGATGCATACGATGCTTAGCAGCATCATCAAGAGCCTGGAACTTATTATGCAAATAGTTATACTTTGCAAAATGGTATAACCCGGGGTTACTATCTTCTTGGAACACTTGAGGATCAATGCCGTGTTTCACCGCTAGTATCGTACGCTGTAACCTATCGATATCAGGAGCAAGGTCTTTGCTCTTTATAGCTGCAAAGCGATTTTTATCAAAATTATCAGCAATCTTCAAAAAAGATGGTGCGTCTTCCTCAAGCTTTTGGCACAAAGCTTTTGCCAAAGCTACTTCTTGTTGCGTACGGTAAGAACGCCCCCTTAAAAAACCTTTAGCTTTTTCAGAAAATGTAGGTGCGAGATTATTGCCGACAGTTCTATAACCTAAAGCTTCCAACCCTGATATAACAGCCATTGAGATTATCCTCTTTTAAATTTCAAAGATGAGGCAATATAAAAATTTATTGCTTATCAAGCAAGAAAATCCTCAGCAATAAGGCTGAGGGTCAGCGGTAAACCCGTGATGTCTCCTTAATCTTCGAGCAGGAGGACATCACGGGTTAAAACGATGATTTATCAGATAGCTATTAAACTACGATATTAAGCAGCTTGTTAGGGATAAAGATAATCTTGCGCGGTTCACGACCAGCAAGGTGTTGATGAACTCTAGAATCCTTAACAGCAGCATCATAGATCTGTTGCTGGCTTTGATCTTTAGGTAGCTCTAGTCTACCGCGCAATTTACCATTGACCTGAACGATATAAACCACTGTATCTTCACGAAGATATTTCTCTTCCACCCTAGGTATAGGAGCAAGGGCAAGGTCAGAGGTATTACCCAAAAGGCACCAAGCTTCTTCGGCAATATGAGGCGCTATAGGCGCCAAGCAATGGCATGCTATCTCCAAGACCTCTCGAGGGTAAGAAGGAAGTTTAGTAAGCTGATTGATGAATTCCATCAACTTTGCTATAGCAGTATTGAAGAGAAGGCCTTCAATGTCTCTAGAAACGCCATCGAGAAGCTTATGAGCTAATTTAAGAGCTTCCTCAGAATTTGTATCGGAAACCTTGTCGGAATTGATAGCATCATAAAATTTATCCAAAAATCTACGGCAACCTTGGATAGGATCGCTATTCCAGATTTTAGCCTTTTCCAAAGGTCCCATGAACATTACCAGCATCCTTAAAGCATCGACACCCCAGTCTTTAATAACTTCTTCGGGGTCTACGCCGTTAAGCTTTGATTTTGACATCTTCTCAACTTGACGGCGGACCTTTTCACCGGTTTCCTTATGGTAAAAATAGCCGTCCCTTTCTTCAACATCTTTAGGAGCAACGTAAGCGCCAGTATTTTTCTGATAAGAATAAGCAGAAATAATCCCCTGGTTACGTAAGCGTTTAAAAGGTTCAGGAGTAGAAACCAACCCACAATCATATAGGACCTTATGCCAAAAGCGGGCGTACAAGAGGTGTAATACAGCATGTTCTGCCCCTCCGACATATTGATCGACGGGCATCCAGTAATTTTCAGCTTCTGGGCTCCAAGCTTCATCGTCATTATGGGGATCGATATAGCGCAAATAGTACCAGCAAGATCCGGCCCATTGAGGCATGGTATTGGTCTCACGGAGAGCTTTTTTGCCGGTTTTAGGATCGACAATTTCCAACCACTCCTTAGCTTTCGCCAGAGGGCTGCTGCCATCGCCGCAAGGCTTAAAATCAGTAAGGTCGGGAGGCATCAAAGGCAGCTCATCGGCATCCAAAACTCGGCGAGAGCCATCTTCTAAGTGTAGCACCGGAAACGGTTCCCCCCAATAACGTTGTCGAGAAAACAGCCAATCCCGCAACTTATAGCTGACATTTTTTTCTCCGAAACCTTTCTTTTCTAGCCATTCAATAATGGTACGTTTAGCTTCTGCAACAGGCAAGCCATTAAGGGAAATTTCATCATTGGCGCTATTGATGCAAACCCCTTCGCCAGTCCAACAGATTTTTCCTTGCAAAACTTTCTGCCGCAAAAGCTGAGGGTCAACATCTTCAGGAACCAGCTCGGGGTAACCTTCAGTATCGGGATCGAAGACCGGCAAAATGGGAAGGTTGAACTTTAAGGCAAACTGAAAATCCCGCTCATCATGGCAAGGTACAGCCATAATAGCTCCTGTACCGTACCCTATCAAAACATAATCAGAAATCCAGATGGGTATTCTCTTGCCATTGACGGGGTTGACGGCATAAGCGCCAGTAAAGACACCCGTCTTGTGCTGTGAAAGTTCTGTACGCTGCAAATCACTTTTAGATGCTGCTTCTTGGCGGTAGTCTTCAACAGCATGCATACAATCTTCGGTAATGATCTTATCGACCAAAGGATGTTCCGGAGACAGCACCATATAAGTAGCGCCGAAGAGCGTGTCAGGGCGGGTAGTAAAAACGGTGATGATTTCACCAGTACTATCTTCAGCAAAGTCAACTTTAGCTCCCTCGCTGCGCCCTATCCAGTTAGCTTGAGCTTTTTTGAGACCTTCGGGCCAATCGATAAACTCTAGATCATCGATCAACCTTTGGGCGTATTCAGTAATTTTAAGGACCCACTGCTTTAGAGGACGCCTTTCGATAGGATCGCCGGTATCGATATAAACCCCATCCTGGACTTCTTCATTGGCTACTACCGTCCCCAGAGCGGGACAATAGTTTACCATCATTTCCGCCTCATAAGCCAAACCTCTTTCATAAAGCTTAGTAAAGATCCACTGGGTCCATTTATAATATTTGGGATCACTAGTAGCGATTTCCCGGTCCCAGTCATAGGCAAATCCTAAAGATTGCAGCTGATGGCGGAAGTTATCGATATTATTTTTGGTGGTAATAGCAGGGTGAGTGCCGGTACGCATAGCATAGCGCTCAGCAGGCAAGCCAAAACTATCCCATCCCATAGGGTGAAGGACATTGTAGCCTTTCTTGAGCATATAGCGCCCTAAGATATCGGTAGCTGTATATTGAAGAACGTGCCCCATGTGTAGCCCACTTCCTGAAGGGTAAGGAAACATATCCAAGAGGTAGTACTTGGGCTTAGAATCGTCGATGTCCGCTTTGAAGGTTTTCTTTTGCAGCCAATACTGCTGCCACTTTGGTTCTATTGCGCTGGGGTCGTATTTTTGGGTCATAATTTTCCGCCATGTATGTATTAGGTTAAAAATGAAGCTTTATGTTATCATCGGGTTTTAATTTAAGCAAGACTTAGGTATGGCTGAAAAAGCAACTATTATTACAGGAACTATTAGCGTTCACCCTAGAGGTTTTGGATTTGTAGAGCCCGCTTCTACTGACATTTACTCCCAAGATATTTTTATTCCCAAAACCAGAATTAACACCGCTGTTGAAGGCGATACCGTCAAGGTTGCCGTCAACCCCAAAATCCCTGAAAAAGGTCCTGAAGGAAAGGTGTTGACCGTTCTTAATAGGGCTCGAAAAACTATTGCAGGTCCTATCAGCGAAACTAATAGCGATGGAAGTGCCTGGCTATACTCTCCACTTTTAGGCTCCGACCGCTTAGTATACATTAAACCTTCCGAACATCGCTTTCACCATGGAGACCGCATTGTTGCGGAAGTTCAAGACTGGGGTGATAGAGACACTTCCCCTACAGCTGAATTCAGTAAAGACCTAGGTAACATAGACGACCCTTCCTGTGACGTTAACGCAAGTATTGCTGCATACGACTTACGCGCTGAATTCCCCGAAGAAGTCCTTAAGGAAGTGGAAAAATTAGCTACTAGAGTGGCAAAAACCGCTAAACGCGAAGATTTTCGGAATACTACCTGTATAACTATCGACCCCACAACTGCCAAAGATTTCGACGATGCTCTTTCTTTAACCAGAGATGATAAAGGAAATTATCATCTAGGGGTGCATATCGCTGATGTTGCTCATTATGTTAAGGAGGGCTCTGCTTTAGACCAGGAAGCTTCTAGACGATGTAATTCGACATATTTTCCGGGCTTTTGCCTTCCGATGCTTCCCGGTAAACTATCCGAAGGGCTATGCAGCTTAAAGCCCAAAGTTAACCGGTATACGGCTTCGGTTTTAATGACTTTTAATACTCAAGGCGACCTTGTCGATTACCGTATTTGCCGCTCCATTATCAAAAGCGCCAAACGCTTCACCTACCGCGATGCCAAGCGAGTCCTAGATGGAAAAGCTTCTAGCCCTCACAGCCATCTCCTCCAACAGTTAGTGGAACTCTGCCACCTACTCAAGCACAAGCGCAGCGAACGAGGCTGTTTAGAGTTTTGCCTACCTGAAGCTAGGATAATCGTCGACGACGAAGGTGTACCACAGAAGATGGAACAGATCCAGTATGATATTACACACCAGTTGGTAGAAGAGTTTATGCTTAAAGCCAATGAAGTTATCGCCACTCACCTCAGTAAACAGGGTAAAGATCTAGCATACCGCATCCACGAACGCCCCCAAGAGCAACATACGTCTGACTTCTGTCAATTAGCGCGTAATTATGGCTATAACCTACCCCCTTCACCTACCCCCCAGGATCTACAAAACTTTTTTGATGAAATCGGTGACACCACTAATGGCCGTCAGCTATCCCTTTTCTTTATCAAAGGATTGCCTATGGCATACTACGCTGCTGACAACATCGGCCACTATGGTTTAGAGCTAGAATATTATTGTCATTTCACCAGCCCTATCCGACGCTATGTTGATCTTACCATCCAAAGAATTCTATTTTCTGAAAGCGCATTAAACAAAGAAGAACTCGATAAGATTGCTCAAAAATCTTCTACTCAAGAAAGGTTAAGCGCCAAAGCTGAATATAGTACAATATTGCTAAAAAAATTACGCTATATTAAACAACTTCCCCATAAGCAGCAATACCAAGCCATCATCACTAAGGCGGGGAATATGGGTATTGTTTTCGAGATCCAAGAAATAATGTTAGAAGGCTTCATACCAATCTTCAAGCTGAGCGATGACTATTATGTTTACAATGAATCCTCCCAGAAACTTCAGGGCACCTATAGCCAGCAATCCTATTCTTTGGGCGATCGCATTACCGTTATGTTAGGTTATGTTGACTTAATAGCTTTAGAAGCTCGCTGGCATCTCATAGGCGAAGATTCTAAACCTAAAAAACGCCGTCGAAAAGGTCGCAAAAAACGAAAAAAATGACCCCTACTATCCTCCCCCTTAGCTTTTATCAACGCAGCGATGTCGTCGCTATCAGTAAAGAGCTGCTAGGCAAGACTTTACTGACAGAAATCAATGGCCAGCTTACAGGAGGAACTATCGTAGAAACCGAAGCTTATGCAGGTCCTGAGGATAAAGCTTGCCATGCCTACGGCAATCGTCGCACCAAACGTACGGAACCTATGTTTCAGGCTGGCGGCACCTGTTATATTTATACCTGTTATGGTATCCACCTTCTTCTCAATATAGTTACCTATATCGAAGGCATCCCTCATGCCGTTCTTATTAGAGCGCTAGAACCTACTTTCGGGGTTGAAATGATGCTAAAAAGAAGAAATAAACCCAAATTAGATAGAACATTAACGGGAGGTCCCGGAGCACTTTCCCAAGCTCTTGGTATTACTAAAGATCTTTCTGGTCAACCTCTGGGCACTACGATCCGAATTAAAGACCACGGCACAGCCATTGCGTCTGATAATGTTATGTCCTCGCCTCGAGTGGGCATTGCTTATGCCGAAGAAGACGCCTTGCTTCCCTGGCGTTTTCGTATCAAAGACAACCCTTGGACTAGTCCAGCAAAATAGAGAGCATTCATTATGAAAAGACATTTTATTACCGGCTTAGCCATTATCACACCTCTCTTTGTCACAATTGCGGTGGTTGTATTTATAGTAAACTTATTGACTGACCCCTTTGCAGGAGCAGTCCAGGGATTTCTGCAAGGCAAAGGGCTTCAAAATGCTCGTTTTCTTTTTTTTAGTGGGAATCAATTGGTTAAGTATGGCAGCCAAGCTATTATCCTCATCATGTTATTTCTCTGCACAGCTCTTCTAGGGCTAGTAGCGCGATGGTTTTTCTTTAAGTCGATCATCAGTTTGGGGGATAAAATTATTCACCGCATCCCTGTCATCAACAAGCTCTATAAAACCTCTCAGGATATTGTAACCACTGTCTTTGACTCGCGCGAGAAATCTTTTAACACAGTAGTAATGGTACCCTTTCCCAACACTAAAACATATTGTTTAGGTTTTGTTGCGCGCAATGCTCCGGAAAGCTTCAACGCTTCGGTAAACCACACCTTAGTTTCGGTTTTTGTTCCAACCACTCCCAACCCTACCTCGGGGTATCTCCTAATGTATAAGGAAGAAGAGCTAGTTTATCTAGATATGAAACCCGAAGAGGCTATCAAATTCATCATATCCTGCGGAGTCATCCATCCGGAAACAGTACACCATTTAGAAAAGACGCCCAAATCACGCCTCAAAGCACGGTTTAATTTCTCTAAAAACAGAGATTAGTTTTTTCAGATTCTTAAGGGTTTGCTTTTTATTAGTATTTCCTATATATTAGCAACTCAGTTTGATAACCACTGGTGGTTGAAGGATAAGATCTTCAATCATCGAGCAGAAAAACTGTCTCAACCCTAGGGATAAAGAAGGATAAGATTATGACCAGAGTAGGAAAACAAGAAGAACGACGTCACCGTTCTCCCCGCAAAAGGAAGGCCCCTTCGATGAAGACCGGCCCTAAAAAAGACAACCTTCCTAAAGGCTTTAAGGAAAGGGAAAATTCATTAGAAGGCGATATCGCCAAGAATATTTTTATTTCAAAATTTAAATAAGGTGCTCAAAAATGTCCAGACATCCAAGTTATGGTAGCGGCGACAAAGGCGGAAAAAAGCGCAATGTTCTTAAGCGTTATGAAAGAGTCGACGTCCTTAAGAAGCTAGGCCGCTGGCAAGAAGGTGAAAACAAGCAGGTTACTGGCCTGCCGAAAACGCCTGTAAAATAATTCTTTCCCCGAGTTCTAGCTCGGGGCTTGTATCAATATAATTTTGACGCTATAATGGCCTTGTAGCAAACACACCACAAGGTTCTTATGGATATCTACGTCGAAAACATCCAAAATAATTATTCCCTCAACACTCACGAAGTAGCTCCTTTAGTTAACAATGTTATCGAATTAGAAGGGCAAAAGTGCGATGAAGTGGGTATATATTTTGTCGATAGTGCTGAAATAAGCCGCTTACATGATCAATATTTTGACGATCCTTCAACTACTGATTGTATTTCTTTCCCTATAGACCCTCCTGGCGAGGACCCTAGGTTTTTAGGAGAAGTTTTTGTATGCCCTCAAACTGCCCAAGACTATATTGACGTCCATGGCGGGAATCTCTATGAAGAAATTTCACTTTACTTGGTTCATGGTCTTTTGCATCTTTTAGGTTACGATGACTTAACTCCCGAAGACCTTCAAGAGATGCGAGAAGCTGAAAGAAAACATATTGATAACCTTAAAGCCAAGAACTTATTGCTTACAGGGAGATGATCGATATCATGCTTACTGTTTTTATTTTAACTTTTTTCTTTTTCCTTGGCGCTATTTCAATGACTGCTCTTAGCACTGCTTTTCGCAGCTTGCGACGCCATCGTTCGCGCTCAGCTCTCACCAAAATCTGCGGCAAAATTTTTTATCTCCATTTGCAGAAGCTTCTTTTTGCTAAGAATGATTTCGAGGCTTTATTTTTTGCTGCAATATGGACAAAAAATATTATGCGTTTCTGCTATGCCGGGAGTCTGATAATATTGTGTTCTCAGCTAGGGATGCTAGAGCTCCCCTCATGGCCTACAGGGTTAGTGGTTTTATTGGGAGAGCAACAGTGGCTTTGGATAGCCATAGTGGTTATTATTCTGATCACTTTTTCATTGTTATTGGTAGATTTTTTGCCGAGGGTATGGGCTACTCGCCATCCAATGACGACCCTCCATTATAATTCTCGTTTTGCTTCGATATATTTAATTCTATGCTTTCCTATCACCTGTATTTTTTTAATGCTTTTCAAAAAATTCCCTATTTTTGTTTTTGCTGAAAAACTTAAAGCGCCTGCTTCACGGATCAAAGATAAAATCATCGAGCTCATTCAAGAGGCTGAGCAAACAGAGGCTTTAGCTCCCGAGGAGAAAAAGCTTATCCAATCCGTCATCACATTCCGCGACAGGATCGTACGTGATATTATGATTCCCAGAGTAAGGATTTTCAGCTTACCAGCTGATACTGCTATCAAAGAAGCTGCTAGGCTTATCGATGCAGAAGGGTTTAGTAGAATCCCTGTTTACCGCGGCAATATCGACAATATCGTGGGGGTCTTGATGTACAAAGATATCCTAGAGGCTTACACGGAGTGCGAATCCCACAACCAAGACTTCGCAAAGCTTGATATGCCTATAGAGAGCCTTGTAAAGAAGGTCCTCTATACCCCTGAGACGAAGAAAGTTTCCCGCCTGTTAACGGAATTCCGTAACAAGCAAGTACATTTTGCCGTAGTAGTTGACGAATACGGAGGGACAGAAGGCATCGTCACTATTGAGGATATTTTAGAAGAGATTGTAGGAGAAATTGCTGATGAATATGATGAGCTCGAGGAAACTTTATTCGTCAAGCAAAGTGATAAAGGGTGGCTCGTCGATGCCAATATGAGCATCATCGATATTGAAGAAAAGCTGGGCATTACTATCCCTCAAGACGGTGATTACGATACTCTGGGGGGGTATATATTCTATCGGGCAGGAGCGATACCTCCCAAAGATTTTATCATCTACCATGACGATTTTGATTTAGAAATCACAGACTCCAACGAGCGCTGTGTTAAAAAGGTGCGCATCACCCCCTCCAAGCGCCTCAAAGAATATTCTGGCCACTTATGAGAATACTTGCATTAGGATTATTATTGTTGGGATGGATTGTTATTGGAGATGACGTTGCCCAATGTTCGTCTCTCGATGATATCGACAATTGGTTTATTGTCTTAAATGACCAAGGTTCTTCCCCTCTCTCCCCAGAAAAATTCAACAACTATGATATGTGTATCTTAGACCCCGATAGCCATCCTTCCTATCCTCTCGAAAACTATGAAGGAATAGCAATAGCATATCTTAGTATTGGCAAAGCTGAAGCTAATCGAAGTTACTGGACCAACATTAAAAATGCTTCCTGGGTTAAAGTTGAGAAAGGCTCGGCTTTCCTTATCGATCTCGACCACCCTCAATGGCAACAAATTTTACTCGAGGATGTTATTCCCGATATCCTTTCTCAAAATTTTCAAGGCCTTCTCTTGAGTAACCTCGATGCTCCAGAGCAACTTATAGAAAGTTTTCCTGGGCAGTACCCTGAAGGTCACCAAGAAATTCGATCATTAATAACTAAAATCCGATCTCATTATCCCCAGCTGCTGCTTATCAGCCATAATGGCTATGACCTCCTTGATGAGCTAGCTCCCAGCCTCGACGGGGTTTTGGCGGAAGAGGTCCACTCTATGCCCTACTTCGACGACTATTCCTATATAGCTACCCCTCAGGATGTACGTAACTATCGCGTCAACGTCCTTAAAAATATCCACGAGCAATACAACCTGCCGATTTTCATTCTGGACTATGCTTCCCACGCTGCACCTCAGGTTATCAGAGAAATTCGAGCTATCTCTTTAGAGGAAGGCTTCAAACCTTATGTTGCCGAAAAGGGGTTAGCCAAAATTTATGACAACCACCCTAAAAACTAGTAGGATCCATCCATTAGGCTGTCATGAATTTTACTAAATTTAGCTGTTGAAGTTTAGTATATCCAATGATATTCTTAGTACCTTTAGAACTAATAATTATTAGAAGGGCTAAATTATATGCGTCGTACTATTTGCTATTGTGAACCTAATGTAGCCGTTGCCGGTGAAATTGCTACCAGAAAATTTATTTACTCTGCCGGAACCGCCCTTCCTAAAGGCACTAAGCTTAAGTTTGATATTTTAAGCTCGGGCCGCGAAGCAGATTGGGAAGTACCTAGCGCCAACCTCAAAAAAAAGCGCAATGTTATCTATGCTTTACATCAGGATAAAGTATTATCAGCCAAAGAGGTAGAAGTCCCCGACAGCATCGTTCCTCAATTTGAGTTTACTCTTCCCAGCGAGCTTAAGGCTGGCCAAGATTTTACAATTATTATAGGCAGTCCAGAACAAGATCAACAACCTGACGCCTCTCAAGAAATAGGCAATGGGGCTCAAAACCACAGCCAGCGCCGACGCCCTTTCCATCTTTATATCGACCCTACAGGTAAAGGACATTACGGAGAACCTGAAATCATCACTATCGACGTAAAAGGCAGCGAGCTATCCTCTATAAGAATTCTAGCTCCTTCTTTTGTCTCTAAAAACAAACGTTTCGATGTAGTCGTGCGCTTTGAAGACGAGTACGGCAACCTTACCCACAACACCCCTGAAGACACTTTGATAGAACTTACCTATGAGCATCTCAGAGAAAACCTCAACTGGAAGCTTTTCGTCCCAGAAACAGGCTTTATCAACCTGCCAAACTTATATTTCAATGAAGAAGGTATCTATCGAATCCAGCTTCGCAACGTCAATACCGGTGATGTTTTCTATTCTTGGCCTATCAAGTGTTTTCTCGATAACGATCACCACCTATTTTGGGGCACGCTCCATGGCGAATCTGAACGCTATGACTCCGATGAAAATGTAGAATCCTGCTTACGATATTTTCGTGATGATCAGTCGTTAAACTTCTATGCCACTTCAAACTTCGAATCGGCTGAAGAGACCCCCAATGATATTTGGAAGTCAATATCTCAAAATGTTGTAGACTTCAATGAAGATGAGCGCTTCACCTCCCTGTTGGGAATGCAATGGTCTGGAGAAGCCGGCAAAGAAGGTGTACGACAAATCATTTACTCCGGAGACAACAAGCCCCTTTTACGCAAGAAAGAAACTAAATTCAATTCCTTGCGCAAAATTTATAAGCAGTTTGCCCCTAACGAAATTCTTTCTATACCTTCTTTTACGATGGCTCAAGGTTACCACTATGACTTCGAGCATTATAACCCTGATTTCGAGCGCGTAGCAGAAATTTACAACAGCTGGGGATCCTCAGAATGCCCTGTCGAGGAAGAAAATACTGTGCCCATCACATCAGAAAATGGTCAAGGTATCTCAGAAACCTCTGAAGGTGCTATCCAAACAGCTCTTCAAAATAACTGCAGGCTAGGCTTTGTAGCTGGCGGCCTCGATGATCGAGGCATTTACTCCGATTGCTATGACAATGGCCAAGAACAGTACCCTGCAGGTTTAACAGCTGTTATGGCTCCTGAGCAGTCGCGAGCTGCCATTTTTAAAGCCCTCCAAGACCGGTCATGCTATGCTACTACTGGGGAGAGGATCTTAATCGGTTTCAATATCGTAGGACAAGAAATGGGCAGCGAAATCAGCACTAAAGATAAGCCTGGCCTAAAAATCAACCGCCACATTTCAGGCTTTGCCGCCTGCACCGATAAGCTTCTACTGGTAGAAATCATCCGCAACGGTAAAGTTATCAAAATTTTTGAGCCCGAAAACACTAGCTCTTTTGACTTCACCTTCGATGATATGACTGAACTATCAACAGTTACCCTCGACGGTGGTAAAGGACGCTCACCTTTTGCTTACTATTATATCCGTATTATGCAAGAAGATGGTCATATGGCCTGGAGCTCTCCAATTTGGATCGATTTAGAAAGCTAAGCTGCTTCTCACCTTCTTTTTAGCACCGCTCATTGAGCTTATATTGCTAGCGGCCAGGCGCTAAAAAGCACCTTTTATTACCCCGAGTTTTTAACATAACTCGGGGTTTTAGTTTGAAAATAAAGATCAAATAAAATATAATAGAGACCCATGGATACTTCGAATAGCAAAATAGTAGGTATTATCCCAGCGCGTTATGGGAGCACCCGTTTTCCGGGTAAAATGCTAGCCGACCTCAAAGGTCAGCCACTAATTCAAAGAACTTATTGTAACGCTCTAAAATGCTCCATACTCGACAAGTTATACGTTGCTACTGACGATAAAAGAATCTACGACCATGTGCAAAGCTTTGGAGGGTCAGCGATAATGACATCTTCAGAGTGCCCCAGCGGCAGCGATAGGATCCTAGAGGCGCTGCAAAGCACCGCTGAATTAAGTGATGCTGATATTGTTCTTAACATTCAAGGTGACGAACCTTGTGTTGCCCCTGAAGTTATCACATCTATTGCAGAGCTGTTGATATCAGATTCCCAAGCTATGATGACCACCCCTGTTACCCCGATACTTAGTGACGAAGAATTCTATAATCCTTCGGTAGTGAAATGCGTGATGGATAACGACTATAATGCACTTTTATTTAGCCGAGCCCCCATCCCTTATTTGCGCGACCCTAATACAGCCTTACCTACTGCTTACCGCCATTTAGGACTTTACGCTTTCCGCCATAAATTTTTGGTAAAATATAGCAAGCTGTCGCATACCCCTCTCCAGGTTGCAGAAAACTTGGAACAGTTAAAAGTTTTGGAACACGGCTACCGTATAAAGGTAGCTATAGTTAATGACCGAGGCATCGGTGTCGATGTCCCTGAAGATATAAAAAAGGTTGAGAAATTATTATGACTACAAAATACATCTTTTTTACAGGTGGGGTTTCCTCCTCCTTAGGCAAAGGGCTGACTGCAGCATCGATAGCTACGCTATTGGAACAAAAAGGGCTTAAAATTGCTATGCTCAAGCTCGATCCTTACCTCAATGTTGACCCCGGCACGATGAGTCCTTACCAGCATGGAGAAGTTTATGTTACTGATGACGGCGCAGAAACTGACCTCGACCTTGGCCATTATTATCGTTATACTTCGTCCCCTCTTTCAAGAGCTTCTAACGCAACCTCTGGTCAAGTTTACGATACTGTCATCAAAAATGAGCGCCGCGGCGATTACTTGGGGAAAACTGTTCAGGTTATCCCTCATATTACCAATGAAATTAAAAGGCGCATTCTAGCTTGCGGCAAACAGAAAAAAGATATCGATATAGTCTTTGTCGAGATAGGCGGCACTGTTGGAGATATTGAGTCACTACCTTTTATGGAAGCTATCAGGCAATTCCGTTGTGAAAGGCCCCAGGATTGCATCAATATCCACCTTACCTATGTTCCTTACTTAAAAGCTGCAGGCGAGCTAAAAACCAAGCCCACCCAGCATTCCATCCAGACTTTACGAGGCATAGGGATTTTCCCTGATATTGTAGTATGCCGCAGTGAAAGGACGATTTCCAAAGATGTGAAAGATAAGATTGCCCTTTTCTGCAGCGTTGCTAAAGAAGCTGTCTTCGATGCACAAGATGTTAAACACACCATCTACGAGTTGCCTATTGAACTTCATAATCAAAATTTAGATAGTTTTATCTGCCAACAACTTAAAGTTGACGACAGAGATATCGATGTCAAAAAATGGGAAAATATCTTGGAAGTCTACAAAAAACCTAAAGGAACGGTAACAGTAGGCATTATAGGAAAGTATGTTTCCCATAGCGATGCATATAAGTCTATCTACGAAGCTCTGCGCCACGGAGCCCTTGCCGCCGGATACAAGCTTGAGATTAAGTGTTTCGAATCCCATAAACTTGAACACGGTGAAGATATTGGCGAAGTTATTAAAGGCTGTGATGGTTACTTGGTGCCCGGAGGCTTTGATGGACGTGGATGGCAAGGCAAAGTGTTAACATCAAAATACTGCCGAGAGAATAAAATCCCTTACTTTGGTATTTGCCTAGGGATGCAAGCGCTGGTCGTCGACTATGCCCGTTACGCTGCCGGCATTACCAACGCAAACTCCACCGAAATGGATGTCGACACAGAAGAGCCCGTTATATCCTTGCTAAGCGAGCAAGAAGACGTTACCGATTTGGGAGGCACTATGCGCTTGGGAGCCTATCCTTGTGTTTTAAAAAAAGGCAGCAAAAGCGCTAAAGCTTATGGGGCACAAAAAGTTTCTGAACGCCACCGCCATCGTTATGAGTTCAATAACAAATATAAAGAAACTCTCGAAAAGCAAGGGCTTGATTTTACCGGCATATGGGAAGATGGTAGCTTGTGCGAGATTGCTGAAGTCAAAGAACACCCTTGGATGGTAGGCGTGCAGTACCACCCTGAATTCAAATCTAAACCTCACGATCCCCATCCGCTTTTCCGAGATTTTGTTAAGGCGATGATCGACCATCAACAAGGAAGATAGCTTTATGCCCCAAAGAATTGTCGGCGTCGATTATGGAAAAGCACGGATAGGGATAGCACTTTCTGACGAAAGCCAGATGCTAGCCAGCGCTTTTAAAACTATTACTGCGGAAAAAGATCTTGGGCTGACAGCGAGCAAGTTCCTGACCGCCCTTCAAGATATTCCCTGTGAGATAGGTAAGATTGTCGTAGGCCTTCCTCTGCAGATGAATGGCCAGCAAGGCACGATGGCCGACGAAGTTCAGAAATTCATCGACCTTCTTCGAGAAAAGAGCGCTATCCCCATTATTGCCTGGGACGAACGTCTTACTACCCTTCAGGCTACAAGGTCCATGAAAGAAGGTAAGATGTCCCGCAAAAAACGTTCCAAGGTCATCGACGTTATGAGCGCTGTAATAATCCTGCAAAGCTTCTTGGACAGCTCAATATCTATGGCATAGGATATTGAGCTGTGTTTGACTCTTAATCGCCATTGAGCTAGAAGAGGTAGTAAAGATACAAAAGGTTAAATATTTTATATGAAAGCTCCCTCTTTTGAAAACCCTTTGGCAGAAGGTATTTTAACTTCTAAGAAGCTCACCCCGTGCATTATGGTAATCTTTGGTGCTACTGGTGATTTAGCCCACCGCAAGTTAATGCCAGCACTTTATAATCTTGCCATCGAAGACCGACTGCCTTCACAATTTATCTGTGTAGCCTTTGCTCGCCGCCCTAAAGATTCAGAAACCTATCGCCAAGAAGTTCGTAATTCTCTCCAAGAGCATTCACGTTCTCAACCTATCGATGAGAAGGTTTGGGAGGAATTTAGCCAGCGCATTATCTACCACCAAGCCGAGCTTGACAATCCCGCGGATTATAGCACTTTAAAATCTCTCTTACAGGATATCGACACCCAATATGGAACCCTGGGTAACCGCATATATTACTATTCCATCCCTCCTCAATATTTTACGACTGTTACAGAAAATCTTTTCCACCAGAAGCTTATAGTTGATGAGAAGAGGTTTCAAGAGCCATGGTCACGAGTTATCATCGAAAAGCCTTTTGGTCACGACCTTAACTCAGCATTAGAACTTCAAAATAATTTATCGCGTTTTTTAACGGAGCAGCAGATCTATCGTATTGACCATTATCTTGGCAAAGAGACCATTCAAAATCTTTTGGCCTTCCGCTTTGCTAATTCCTTCTTCGAATCACTTTGGAATAATCGTCATGTTGACCATGTGCAGATTACAGTTGCTGAAAACCAGGGTGTTGGCAGTCGCGGACCTTTTTGGGAAAAGACAGGGATGTTACGTGATATTGTTCAAAACCATATGATGCAGTTGCTATCGCTTATAGCTATGGAGCCACCGGCAAGCTTGACAGGAGACCCTATCCGCGATGAAAAAGTCAAAGTTTTGTATGCTATCCGCCAATTTAACGAAGACGCTCTCAAGCATCACGTCGTTAGAGGACAATACTCGTCGGGCTATATCGAAGGAGAAGAAGTCACCAGCTATCGTGAAGAAGATAAAGTCCTGCCGGAATCCTCTGCCGAGACATATGTAGCCTTAAAACTTTATATCGACAACCTCCGCTGGGCGGGTGTACCTTTTTATCTAAGAAGTGGTAAAAGGATGGCTAAGAAGGCTACTGAAGTAGCCATAACCTTTAAAAGCATGCCAGCATTTTTATTTCAGCAATTCAATCAAAAACTCGACAACAACGTCTTAGCTATCAGGATACAACCTGATGAAGGTATATCTTTAAAGATCAACACCAAAGTTCCTGGCCAAGCTATGGCAATACAACCTGTCAGGATGGATTTTCGCTACGGCTCATACTTTGGCGCTGCACCTCCTGAAGCTTACGAACGATTGATCTATGATTGTATGATAGGCGACAACACTCTCTTCATCCGCGATGATGAGACCTTAGCATCATGGAAATTACTTACCCCTATCCTAGAAGATTGGGATAGCCTCTATCCTCAGGAGTTCCCTAACTACTCATCGGGAAGCTGGGGGCCCGAAGCTGCCGATACGATGATCGCCCGTGATAGCCGTCAATGGAGGTTGATATAATTATGATATCGGAAAATATACGAGAACAGCTCGACACCTTACACTATCAGCATGGCAATAGAACCTTCCTTAGTAACCTGATAGTTTATACAGAAAACCCTCAGCGTGAAGCTCACTTCAAAAGCGTTATTGATAAAGTTATCAAAAAATTCCCTTCACGGGTATTTTTGATCATCATGGATCTCGAAAGTTGCCATAAGAATTTCGATGTTACCGTAGAAGTTAAGACTATCTCTCAGACTAAAGCCTTGTGTGATGTAACGACGATCAAAGCTTCTGCACACTATCTCTCGCGCATCTCTTATTTACTTCTCCCCTTCTTAATTCCTGATATGCCTGTCAATATCTTTTGGTCCCAAGATATTCTCAAGCAATGCTGTCTTTTTACTACCTTAAAGAAAGTCGCTAATCGCATCATTTTCGACTCAGAATCTTGTAGTAATATAAGCCAATACAGCAAGGCTTTGCTCAGCCACCTGGAAAAAGCTCCCTACGAGCTATGTGAGATTAACTGGATTCGATTAGGCAGCTGGCGCTATGCTTTTACAAGTGTTTTTTGCTCTGAAGAACGCATAAACGATCTAAAAAAAAGCAAAGATGTTGCCATAAAATACAACGACTCCTCCGGCGAAAATATCTGTAATGCGAAGATTATGGCATTATATCTTCAAGCATGGCTAGCTTCTCAGCTGGGATGGGAATATCATTCTTTATCGGTAAAAGATTCGCATACAGTTTTTCATTATCTTAGAAATGATAAACGTCCGGTAATGATACATTTAATTACTACCCAAGATTCAGCTCTACCATCAGGAACCGTTACCACTTGCAGTATCACGAGCGATGATGATGTCTTATATGAAATTCATAGAACACCCCACCACCTTAATGTTAACATCTCTTCTCTCCAACAGTGTAAACTCCCCTACAACATGCCTATTACTCATACCAACTGGGAACAAACCTTCTTGGTAGATATGCTATACTCTAAAACTAGCAGCCATTATCGCAACATGTTAAAAGTCCTATCGCAAATAGGTGAAAGCACCCATGAATAAAACGTGGAACAAAAAGATCAAACGTTGGGATTCGCGTCGCCAGATAGCTCTTCCTGGCAACTATGAAACGACGGTAGCTTTTTGTGTAGAGCATATATTGGGAATGGCTCAAGAAGCTATCGACGATCATGGCTATTTTGCGATAGCTCTGTCGGGAGGCAGCACCCCTGAGGCTATCTATAGAGCTATAAGCCATCATCCCCATGATATTGATTGGTCAAAGACAAAGCTCTTCTGGAGCGATGAACGCGTTGTCCCTCATAATCACCCTGAAAGCAATTATCATATGGCGATGAAATCAGGATTAGAACAGCTTCTCTTAAGGTCTGATAATATATTTAGAATGGACACTGAAAAACCTCCTCATCAAGCTGCTGAAGACTATGAGGTTATGATTAAAAATCAGTTGATATCAGGGCGGTTTGACCTAGTAATGCTAGGGATGGGAGAAGATGGCCATACGGCCTCTCTTTTCCCGAAAACCAAGGCCCTTAACAGCAATAAGTTAGTAGCAGCTAACTATATCCCTAAACTTAAAAGCTGGCGCTTAACACTTACGATGAAAGCTATCAACCAGTCTCATAAGGCAGCTATCTATCTTATGGGAAAATCCAAAGCTGCTACTTTTAAAAAAGTCGTCGATGGCCAGGACCTTCCTATTCAAAAGGTAGGCACTCCCCATTCCCCTGCCCTCTGGATATTAGATGATGCTGCTAACTCCCTTGCCCAACTATAACAATATTTATAGAAACACTCCACGCACGTAGAGTGTTTCTATACCATTTGTCAAAAATAATGGTATTATTTCTTTTTCACCGTCTCTTTTGCAAGATTTTTGCCGTACTCCCGACATTTCTCCAGATCTTCATTTGACGGTTGCCATTTACATGTTATAGATTCCTCCAGCACATCGAACTTTGCTTTTTGCAAATTTTCTTTGATCTCACCGATAGCTTTGCCATTCCAGCCATAAGAACCAAATACCGCGCCGATTTTGTTCTGGAATTTAAGCCCCGTCAAGTCTCGTAAAAGCGGTGAAAGGGAGGGTAACACTCCATCATTGAAGGTAGGTGACCCCACTACAATTGTTTTAGCTTTAAAAACTTCAACCATCAGATCATTACGGTCACTATGGGAAGCATGAAAAACTTTGTTGGGCACCCCTTCAGCTGTACACCCTTCACTGATAGCATCTGCCATACGACGGGTTCCATTCCACATTGTATCATAGATTATAAGTACGCTTTCTTCAGGTTCCTGCTCAGCCCATTCCCGGTATTTTTCTACTATCTGCAAAGGGTTGTCACGCCAAAGCACGCCATGGCTAGGGGCAATCATATCAACAGGAAGGTTAAGGGAGAGCAATTCATCGATCTTACTGATCACTTGCTTGCTGAAGGGAGTCAGGATATTAACGTAATATTTTAGAGCATGCTCATATAATTCATGCTGGTCAACTTCATCGTTGAAGCGGAACTCTGTAGCATAATGTTGACCAAAAGCATCGTTAGGCATGAGTATGTTATCCCCGGTAAGGTAAGTAAACATGCTATCTGGCCAGTGAAGCATAGGGGCTTCTATGAACATCAGATCGCGACTACCGATATTAATTTTGTCTCCTGTTCCTACTGTCGTCAAAGGCCAGTCTTCGTGGTAATGGCCAGGGATACTCTCTTTCCCACGTTTGGATACCACAAGTTGACCATTAGTTGCGTATCGCATAACTTCGGGAAGCGCTCCAGAGTGATCGACTTCCGAATGATTCGCGACTACAATATCAATTTCTGCAGGATCGATGACTTCCCGTAATTTTTCCATAAACTCTTCCCTGAAGGGCGTCCATACAGTATCAATTAAAACATTCTTTTCATCTTTGATGACATAGGCGTTGTATGTTGAACCACGATGTGTAGATAGTTCATCGCCGTGAAACTTCCGTAAACCCCAGTCTATCACACCTACCCAGTAAACGTTCTTAGCTATTTCTGTTATCATAATCTCTCCTCCTGATATATCGTTTAACAATTATATCGATATAAAAACCAGCTTCGATATCTATCTTTTGAAGATGGCATTTATCAACATTTTGTTCCAGCACGTTCTTGGAAAGACAGCTGATCTTATGACATACAGCCTTTTAGTTAGTAGGGCTCCCGACCTTAGCTATACTTTCAACTGGTGGTTTATGCAATATTTTTTTTAAAGAAAAGGGCGATGAATTAAATTCCCCACCTGAAGCTTAAAAGTACCTTTATGGTATTCACGAGTTAAAGCTGCATCACTATGATGATAAACGGTTAAGCCTGGCAAGGATTGAATATCCCCTTGGTATTTTTCTCCGGGAATAGCATTAGATATTAAAGGGATTTTCAAATCTTGAGAGCGCTGCCTAGCCATCTTTAATAGCTCCTCCCGCAAGCCTTGTTGAACATGTCCTACGTTATACTCTTTTTCTAAAAAAAGCAGGGGCTGCTTAGTTTTATTATCCCAAAGAAGGCGCAAAAAGTGCCTAGCGACAATCCTACCACTGGAGTCTTTAGCAGCGATCATTCTATTTTGCCCATTAAGCAAATAACCTAACAAAAATTGAGAACTTCTAGGAGCATTGTGCACTGACTGGCAGCTATTACCAACTTCGGTGGTGCTCATCAAAAGATCCTGAGGATCATCGGTATCGACCACCTGCCACTTCTGATAGTCATAGCAGGCTCCTTTACGCCATTCTGCCTCTAGTTGCGGGCGTCCTTCAAAAATGAGTGCCAAATGTGAACTCTTTGATTTATCATAACGTAAATCATGGAAGTAGCCTCCAGCAACACTGTTAACGAAGAGGTTTAAATCGTTTAAAGCCTGACGATCACCATGCTTTAAATTAGCATGAAAAATCATTAAGGCTGTACGGTCACGAAAATTTCCAAAAGTATCGTTAAATTTATCCTTGAAATCAGGAATGGTAGGCTGGAATTTAGCATTTAGCATTTCTAAAACATAAGACTCTAACCCTTTTTGAGGGTGGTTGAGCAGCCCCTTAACTTCCCCGCTATGCATCAAAGCTATTAAAGCTTTAAGTGTTTTCAAGATCTGCGACTTATCATGAACCTGCCCTTCCCTCTCCTCTAAAACTAACTGTATCAAAGAAGACTTTTCATGGGAGCTTAATACCGTCGTAACCGCTAATGCTTTTAGCGCACTGATAAGGATCAAGCTATTATTTTTATTCTTAAAATCATGTTTGGCAGGGATCACCACTTGTTCCCAGAAATCTTGACACCCTTCAACACCTTCTATCTCTAAGCTGCTTAAAAGCATCGCTGGCAATAAACGCTCTGGTCGCCGGCTATTCTTACAGTATCTGTCTACATTAAGGATGAATTCAGGTTTACAAGCTCCTCTAAGTAACAATTCTGTCAGATCCTCCCGTAAATCAGGTTGGCGACAGGAACGTAAAATATCAAAAAAACCTTTTTCTGAAAGTCGAGAGAGCGCCTTATCATCGGACCGGTAGACAGACAATCTAAAAGCAAAATTATAAGACCACTTTTCTAAGCCAGCGCGCCTAAAATCATCCTTGATTTCGCCAATCGAGGCCCTTTGTTGATCTACGATAGACTTAGCCATAGGTGAAAGGTTCAAACAATCAAATTTAATGTTCTGCTCACTATAATTTGCGTAATAAAAGGTATTCAGGTCTTCTAAGAGCGTTGTTTTTTGATGATGTTGAGCAGATTTAAAAGCTTGCTGAAAGATGGAATGGACAACCTCTACACCAAGGTTTGTAAATTTATGAAGCTGAGAAGATACTCCCAAGGGATAAGCCTTAGAAGCCAACTTTAGAATTTCAAGTAAAAGACGGTATCCTTCATCTTGAGAAGGGTCAATCCTAAAATGCATAAGGTAAAATACGATCCCTTGGGGATCATTCTGAGCGGCCACCCATGCAATCTCTCGTAATGCTTGTTGCCCTTCATCACTGTGTAAACAAGGAACATACTTTATAATATGTTCGGCGACGACCTCCCCTCCTCGAATAGCGGCAAGTTTAGCTATTTCCACTAGCTCTTTAGGCTGAGGATCGGCAATGAAATTATCAAGAAAAAAAGTAACGGCTTCTCCATCATACCAAGCAACTTTTTTAGTCACCTCCAAACAATCTTCACGAGAGAGCCGCTCAAATAACCTAAAGTTTTCTGCTAGCAATTGAGGCTCTTGCTCTGCAGCTATAAGAGCCAAATTTTTAAGACATTCTTGCCCTTTAGGAGTAGTATAGTCGATGCCGAAGCTATCAAGATGGTAAATTAAAGTTTCACTATCCTCTTGAGCCACAATGACAGCTATTTCCATTAAAGCCTTTTGAGAGGTGATAGCATAATTATCAATATTTTCAACCAGCTCCTCAGGATAGTAATACGCTTGCTGTTTAGCCTCTATTACTAATCTGTGAATACTACTTTGGTGCGTTTGCAGCCCTGTAGCTTTGGGCATGATAGCATTCCACAGCCTAAGGTTAGGGATCTTAGTGAAAAAAAGCTCTATAAGTTGACGAGGTTTTGTTCTGGGCGGCGAGGCCTGCTCTTGAACGACTCCCAAGGGATTTCCCTCAGCTTTACATGTAGCGCTAGAAGATGAAATTGGCATAAAATTAGCATTCCTTAACTTTTGGGGCATAATGATAACCCATTCCAAGATAAACATAAAGCATTGACTACGAGATACCTAGAGCAACCTACTTAATAGAAGCTATTATTTAATAACTTCTTATGGTAGCCTTTTTATTCCGAAAAAATAACCCCCTCCCTTTAAAATGACTTTGGTTTTAGGCATTGAGAGTACTTGTGATGAGACTGGCTGTGCGATCGTTAAAGACGGCCATCAAATTCTTTCTAATATCGTATCTTCCCAAATAGACCTTCATAGCGAGTTCGGCGGTGTAGTTCCTGAGCTGGCATGCCGTCAACATATTGAGGTCTTGATACCCGTTATTCGTCAAGCTTTGGATCAAGCAGAGGTAAGCTTAAAAGATATAGATCTTATAAGTGCTGCCAGAGGTCCTGGGCTTATCGGAGCACTCTTAATAGGCCTCAATGCTGCCAAAGCTTTATCATATGCTTCAGAAAAGCCCTTTATAGGCGTTAACCATATTGAAGCCCACCTATATGCTGCGATGATGGGTGTTCTCGATGATCTGCGTTTTCCTGCTTTGGGGGTAGTAGTTTCCGGTGGACACACTTTCCTGGTTAAAATTAACGATATTGGCAGCTATCAAGCTCTCGGCACTACTATCGACGACGCTGTTGGAGAGGCTTTTGATAAAGTCGCTAAAATCATGGATATCCCCTACCCCGGAGGACCCAACATCGAAAAATTAGCTAAAGATGGCGACTCTCATTATTATGATTTTAAACCGGGTAAAATCAAGGGGCGGCCTTTAGACTTTTCTTTTAGCGGTCTCAAGACCAGCGTCCTCTATACTGTTAAAGGACAAAGTGCCAAGATGAAATCCCCTCTCATCATTAGTGAAGAAGAAAAGAAACATGTAGCTGCCAGCTTTCAACGAGCGGCTTTGAGCGATATAACTAAAAAAATCGAAAAAGCTCTTAAAGATGAAAAGTTTGAGTGCTTAATTCTTGGCGGAGGGGTAACAAACAATAATCGCCTACGAGAAATGGTTGCTGAGCTAGAGCTCGACATTCCGGTATATTGGCCCCCCCGTGCTCTAACACAAGATAATGCAGCCATGATTGCGGGGCTAGGATACCAGCAATATCAGCGCCAAGGTCATCCCGATCCCTGGGATCTGGAACCTCAAACTGCGATGCCTCTTTTATAAGGCTCGATTATGGGCTTTTAAAATAGTAGGAGCTGTAAGGTGCAGCTATAGTATGCTTAAGAAGTTCCTTGGCACCCTAATAACTGCGGAGAGGTTTATCGCCTTAAGACGCTAAACCTCCCCGGTTATAGTGGTGAGCCGATCTATTGATATATCTGCTCAGCCAGCTAATATTGAGTGAAAAATCTACATACGATGAAATTCCAAATCAAACTGGGATGGCCCTGCCATCTCACCCATATCTTTGTATATCACTTCGACAAAAATATTGGAGTGAGAGGTTACTATCAAGTACCCCCCTTTGGTATTGATAATATTTTCAAGAACTTCATGAGAACCTATATAATTCTCTATCTGGGAGCTATCCAAAATAGCTTTTACCTCATCAATACCTTGGTAAAGAGGTGGCAAGACAGCAAACAAGCTCTGCCCGCCTATCAAGGCCGTAGCTGCTATAGCTAAAAACATTTTCTTCATAATAACAACCTCATTTTCTTGTAAATGGTGGAGTACTTCAATTTTAGAGTAAGCTAATTTTATTAGCAAGCTGATTACTTTCTTGAAAATATTAGTGTCATTGATATAAAATGCTCTTTTTCAACAAACAAATTTCGGAGAATAATCATGGCATCAACCAAACGCGAAAAGGTCAAACTAAAGAGCACAGAAAGCTCAGAATTTTACTACACTGAAAAAAACAAAACCCAAACTCCTGGACGCTTAGAGCTTAAGAAGTTCGATAAGAGCTTGCGCAAGCACGTCACTTTTAGAGAAACCAAATAATTTTGTTTTTGCTTTTAACAGGTATCAACCTTAATGTTTGAACTATCTGTCGCTTGGAAGTATCTCGCCCCTCGTCGGCGACAGCTTTCAGTTTCAATCATTTCCATCTTATCGGTAGCAGTCATTTCTATGGTAGTTTGGCTGATCCTGGTTTTTTTTTCGGTGACTCGAGGGCTCGAAAAGTCTTGGATCGACAAGCTGGTAACGATGACTGCGCCCATTCGGTTATCACCCACTCCCACTTATTACGATTCATATTATTATAACATCGACAGCTATAGCATAGCTTCAGACTATAATACTAAGTCTATTGGCGAAAAGCTCGCTGCCCCGCAAAGCGATCCCTATGACCCCTACTTTGATATGGAGATCCCTCCCCGCTTACGCTCTAAATATAACAGCAAAGATATCGTTAAAGATACCTTTGCTATCATCAATGATATTGAAGGCTTAAAAGCTTCGGAATATCAATACGCTATTGGCCATCTACGCTTAGAGCTCTTACGAGGCAATATTAAAACCATCTTAAACCAAGCTTGCTATCTTTCTGCATTTGACAATGCTAATGACAACTTATCGACTATTATTACCGAGCCGGCTAGTGGTAATCCTGCGGAGCTAGTCACCTCCGATCGTGTTTTAGGCGATGGGATATTAGTAGCTAAATTCTTCCAAGATAGCGGCGTACAGCTTGGCGACCAAGGTTTTATTTCTTACTATAACAACAGTGCTAGCGGGTGGCAGGAACAACGCTTGCCCATCCATGTTGCCGGGTTTTACGATCCTGGCATTTTACCGTTAGGTGGAAAGATTATTATAACTAATCCTCAAGTTGTAAATTTAGTGGGAGGACAAACCGAATTAATCGACAACACCCTAGGAAACGGCATTAACGTATGGTTTGATAAATACCCCAATGCCCCTCACCTGAAGAGCAAAATTCTTACCAAACTTTCAGAACATAATCTAGATAGTTATTGGTCAGTAAAAACCTATCAAGAATATGATTTCACTAAAGATATTGTGCAGCAACTGCAGAGTGAAAAAAACCTTTTCATGCTGATAGCTGTAATTATCATGATCGTAGCCTGCTCAAATATAGTCTCTATGTTGATTATCCTCGTCAATGACAAGAAAAAGGAAATCGGCATCCTCCAATCGATGGGAGCCACCTCTTGGAGTATTGCTTCGATCTTCGGATTTTGCGGGATAATCATGGGCATTTTAGCATCTTTGATAGGCACAGGAGCAGCATTATTAACTCTACACTATCTGCCGCAACTATTAAACTTTCTTAGCTCACTACAGGGCTACGAGCTTCTCAACTCTACGTTTTATGGCGATCATATCCCTAACGCCCTAGATCTAGGCGTGCTCCGCTTTGTTATCAGCGCTACAGCTATCATCTCCCTTTTATCTGGGATAATTCCAGCAATCAAAGCATGCTTGGTCCGCCCAGCAAATATTTTAAGGTCTTCAGAATGAGTGTTGTTCTCCAAGCCAAAGACATTTACCAAACCTTTTACAGTCCTATTAAAATAGATCTTTTGAAGGGGATAAACTTGACGATCTCCAGCAATGAGACCATCGCTATTATGGGGGCTTCGGGAGAAGGCAAAAGCTCTTTGTTACACATTTTGGGAACTCTAGCCAAACCAAGTAGCGGATCTTTAAAGATCTGCGGGCAAAAAGCGACATCGACTATCAGGAACCAACATGTGGGGTTTATTTTTCAGGCTTTTCACCTTTTAGAAGACTACAGTGCTTTAGATAACATTCTTATGCCTGCTAAAATCGCCCGCCAAGCTACGGGCAGGGAATCCAAGGCCTATCAGAGAGCTCTATCACTACTAGGGATGGTAGGATTGGAGCATAGAGCTGACCACCATACTAAATTGCTTTCGGGAGGAGAACGTCAAAGGGTCGCCATCGCTCGCGCTTTATGTAACGACCCTGATATAATTATGGCTGATGAACCTACCGGCAACCTTGACCACCAGACCTCCCAAGCAATTCATGATCTGCTAATCAATTGCGCAAAGCAAGCAGGCAAGGCTTTACTCATCGTCACCCACGATGAGAGCTTAGCAGCTCTCTGTGACAAGACCTTTCTTCTTGAAGGCGGTAAATTGCGCCTCCTCTAAGTCAGCATCCATCATCATTTTCACCAACTCTTCTAAAGAAGTTGAAGGCTCCCACCCCAATTTTTCTTTAGCTTTAACAGGGTCACCTAGAAGAATATCGACCTCGGCAGGGCGGAAATATTTAGGAGAGACTTCGACCAAGACCTTGCCCGTCTGGCTACAAAGCCCTTTTTCTGTCACACCTTCGCCTACCCAATCAAGCTCCATTCCTGCTTCCTTGAATGCCAATTCAGCAAATTCTCTTACAGAAGTTGTTTTACCTGTCGCTAGCAGATAATCGTCAGGGGTTTCCTGTTGCATCATCAACCACATTCCTTCAACATAGTCTTTGGCATACCCCCAGTCACGCTTAGCATCGAGGTTACCCAAAACGAGCTTATCTTGCAGACCATATTTGATAGCGGAGGCAGCGCGGGTAATCTTGCGAGTCACAAAAGTTTCACCTCTACGAGGGCTTTCATGGTTGAATAAAATGCCGTTGCAAGCAAAAAGGTTATAAGCTTCGCGATAGTTAACCACCGTCCAGTAAGCAAACTGCTTAGCAACCCCATAAGGAGAGCGAGGATAAAAAGGTGTGTCTTCCGTTTGAGGAACTTCACGCACTTTCCCATAAAGCTCCGATGTTGAAGCTTGATAAAATTTTGTGCGCAAGCCATGCTCTTTGATAGCATCAAGAAAACGCAAAGTTCCTAGTCCGTCAACCTGTGCAGTAAATTCAGGCATTTGAAAAGAGACATGGACATGACTCATGGCACCGAGATTATAAATCTCATCAGGCTGCGTTTTATCGAGTATGCGGTTGAGGTTCGATGAGTCCGCCAAATCCCCATAATGAAGAAAAAAACGATCCCTCAACTCCGGATCTTCATGCAAATGGTCAACTCTTTGAGTATTAAATTGTGAAGCTTTTCTAATAATACCGTGGACGGTATAACCTTTTTTTAATAAAAATTCTGCCAAATATGAGCCGTCTTGGCCGGTAATTCCTGATATCAGTGCAACTTTCATCTATGCTCTCCAAAAATTTATCATCTTTATATGCTACACAAGAGCTGCTTAAAACGCTATTTTTTTAACATATCTTCATAACACCAAACTTACGGTTGGAGATAAATAGTATTATGATTATATTTTTCTAGCTTAGAACAACCTACACAGAAGAGCTGATGTCAAAAAAAATCTTTCTACTATTACTAATCTCAGCACTAACATGCTCCTTGAACCATGTTTACGCTAACAATGATACCAAAGAAAAGCTCGAGGAGCTTTTTGCTAAAGGAATTATCGTAGACCTCCGCGACCCCTCTTATAAAGATGGGGTTTTATCGACAAAGCATGGCGGTGTAATCACTGGCGATAAAATCCGCATTCAAGCACAACGTATAAAATATATTCGTAAGATCGATGAAGACGAACAGGTCATCAAAGTTACGGCTTCAGGTGATGTGATGGTTGAATACGGCGATCGAATTTTTATCGGAGAAAAGCTGGAATATGACTTTGTTGAAGAACGCGGAACGGTCTATGATGCAAAGACTAACATAGAAAATTGGTATATTGGTGGCGAATTTATCGAGCTACGTCCTGACCAAAGTTTTTTCATCAAGCGAGCTTATGTTTCTTCATGTGAGAGTGCTGAGAGCGATTGGCAGTTAGCAGCACAAAACATTATAATAAAACAAAGTCGCATCCTCTCTGCACACAGTATACAAATGCGTTTTATTAAGGTTCCGGTCTTTTGGATTCCTTCTTTCAGCGCTAATATCGACACTCTTATGGATGCCCCCTTTACTTTTAAGATGCGCTGGGGCGGCGGCCACGGAGCTCGTTTTAACTTAGGGTACCGTTTTTGGGCTAACGAATATTTCAAAGGCGTTGCCAACCTAGATTATAGCTGGCGCAGAGGCTGGGGAGGCGGCATCGACACTCATTATGAATACGAACCCAACAATGAAAAATTTTATACTCACAACTTTATAGCTTATGATCGCACCCGCCATGAGCGTCGCTTCCGCTTTGACGGCATCTATCAAAGAACTTTAGGTGATGAAAGGACTTTTCTCGACCTAAAATATGATAGACTAAGCGACAGGAGCATGGCTTCTGATTACCATGACAAAGATTTTGATCTAAAAACAGCAGGAATGACAGCCCTAACCCTTCAACGTCAACGCGACAATTGGACAGGCAGTTTTCTAAGCCGACTACGCATCAATTCTTTTCAAACTATCACTCAAGAGCTTCCGACCTTCCACTTGTCCAACCGCCCTTTCAATCTTGGCGACAGTGGATTCATCACTAATAACCAAGCTACAGTATCTTATTTAGATCTCAAATATGCTGATGGTCTACCCACAAGCTATCAAGACTATAACTCCACTCGCTTGATGACCCATGACAATATTTACCGCCCTTTCAAGCTACACAAATTCACTTTAACGCCCGATGTAGGTGTTGTAGGTATTTTTTATGGCAACAGCCCTAATGATGAAGCTAAGTGGTTAGGGATGCTCACTGCCAACTTTAAGGTACAGACGATCTTCTCCCGCTATAATACCACGACCCTTCAAACCTCAGAGCCTTATGTAGAATATCAGTATCATAGCAACCCTACCACCGATGTCCCTGAACATTATGTTTTTGATATTAATGATGGGCTAGCAGAAATCAACATAGTAACCGCAGGCATAAAAAATTCTTGGTATAGCAAAGACCAGAACACCACATCTCGCCAGCTAATGATAGACCTTTACACTAAAGCCATCTTAAACACTAAAGCCGCTAATGATAACATTGCGCGTCTCTACTCTGATATTACATGGACAGCTCTTGACAACCTCAACATGTTTTGTAATGTCGCGTGGAACTGCAACCATAATGTCTTTGACCAATTAGGCTTACGTAGTGAATGGACTTATAATGAAAACCTCGCTCTTTCTGCTGAATATAGAAAGCGCGGTCAATATAATTGGCGTCGGGCTGATCACACCAATTACATTTTAGATGCTTTCCGCCAACAAAACTCACTAAGAGATTCGAGGCTTTCCGATAAAAATGATATTATCCTCGCCAAAGCTTTTTATCGATTTTCTCCCCGCTGGAGTTCAACGTTCCACTCTCGCCATGGCTGGAACCGTCAGAATGAAAAGCCTTTTAATGAGTATAATATAGAGCTTGCTACCATTTTAAATTGCACTTGGGAAGTAAAGTTATCATACCAACGAAAAATTAATGATCAACGTTTTGCTATTAGAATCAACCTCGTTGACCCTAGACCGCAAACAGTATCATCTAAACTACCATCGTTGAAATGGAGTTAAACCCAGGATTGCAACATAATCTTTAGCTAAGCGCTATAGAAGGACTTAATATAGAAGAGGAAGCAAAAGGGCTCTTAAATGAAAGATGAGATGAGGTTGCAACCCTGGGGTAAAAAAAACTTCCTCCAAAACATGTAATCTAGTAGTTTATGATGATTCAAAACCGGAATCATTATTTAGTATAGTTGATCTTCAATATGAAAGAGAGGTTCTGTTATGAGACTAAGTTTTACTACTAAAGTTTACTCCAAAACTTTTCCTCATATTAGCAAAATCCATCACATTCCGATAAAACGTATTTTTGATATTTTTTTTAGCTTGACCGCTCTAATTTGTGTAGCTCCTGTTTTTCTTATTATAGCAGCTTTAATAGCTTTTACATCGCCGGGGCCTATTATTTTTTCTCATCAACGCGTCGGACGTGGCGGCCGTCTTTTTTCATGCTTCAAATTTCGTACCATGTATGTCGATGCTAATGAAAAGTTAGAAGAAATTTTAGCTAATGATCCTCAAGCGCAGAAAGAATGGGAAGCTAATCATAAACTTAAAGATGATCCGCGCGTAACCCCTTTAGGCTGTTTTTTACGTAAAACTTCACTCGATGAACTACCACAATTTCTCAATATCCTTAAAGGCGACATGAGCACGGTGGGCCCAAGAGCTTTGGTTTCCGATGAAGTTCACCAAAAACTAGGATATAAGGCCAACAAAATTTTATCTATAAGACCCGGCTTAACTGGAGTATGGCAAACTTCGGGCCGCAGCAATACCTCTTATCAACAACGCTTAACAATGGACGAAGAGTATATCGACAAACATAACCTATGGTACGACATATATTTAATACTAAAGACCATTCCGGTAATGCTTTTTCGACATGGAGCTTATTGATCGATGTCCTTTTCTAAGAATCGAGGGGTATGGCCCCCCTTCATTCTATGCCTATCTTTTCTATTGAGCTTTCCCATAGTCTTCCCCACTCTTAAGCTCACCTTTTTTGCTCCTTTTATTGTGATGCTATACTACCAGCAACCTAAGCAAGCGTGCTTATGGGTATCATTTTGGTGTGGGCTTATTATCGACATTCTATCTTCTTCTAGCATCATGGGAATGCATGTTTTAAACTATTGCTTGACGACAGCCATTTTATATGAGAAGCGGCGAGCTTTTTTTGAAGATAGCATAATATCCCTGCCGATAATGACAATGATCTTTTCGATGTTGTCTTCGATCTTACAAGCCTCATTATTGAAATTTTTCGGAGCCTCATTACCACTGTCTTGGCATTGGGTCTTCACCGATTTAGTTGTGATGAGTGGAGTCGATGGTTTATACGCCTTCATACTCTTCACTATTCCCACACTCTTTCGTATTCATCGCGGATACCGCAAAAAACCAAACTTGCTAAAACGTCCCAAGTAAGTTATACCTTTGGGGTAAATAATAACGTTATGCTGTGGAAACTACTATGATTATCGATGGAAAACAAGTTGCCGACAAGATTATAAACGACCTTTCTATACAAATCCGTCAACTTCCTAAACGCCCCCCTGGGCTGGCTATTATTGGTGTAGGAGAAGATCCTGCTTCTCAAGTTTATATTCGAATGAAAATTCGACGCTGTGAGGAAGTTGGAATATATGCGCAACATATCTCGCTACCTCCTGACATTTCTCAATTGCAGCTGCAAAGGGAAATTGATAAGGCTAACAAGGACCCTAGGATCGATGGTCTTATAGTCCAGCTCCCCTTGCCCGACCATCTAGATCCTTTTTTAGCGGCTCAAGCTGTTGCCCCCCATAAAGATGTCGACGGTTTGCATCCCATAAATATTGGCAAGCTTGTTACAGGGCAGCCATGTTTTGTTCCTTGTACCCCACTAGGCATCCAAACACTTTTAAAACATTACAGCATACCAGTAGCTGGCAAGCATGTTGTTATCGCAGGGCGTAGCAATATTGTAGGTAAACCTATGGCAGCACTGCTTTTGCAGCGTGGTAAATATGCAGATGCTACCGTGACGGTGGCCCATAGCCGAACCCCCGATTTAAAGGGGATGTGCCGGCAAGCTGATATCCTTATTAGTGCTATAGGAGCCCCACATATTATCACAGCAGATATGGTTGCTGAAGGGGCTACTGTTATTGATGTTGGGATGAACAGAATTCCAGACTCTACTAAAAAATCTGGTTACCGCTTAACGGGAGATGTTGATTTCGCTAACGTACAACAGAAATGTGATTATATCACACCTGTTCCCAAGGGGGTAGGCCCTATGACGGTAGCTATGCTCTTGTCTAATACTTTCAATAGTTACCTGTCCAGCAACTCTGATGAAGATGACAGAAGGTAAAAGATGTTTCATGCTAAAGTAGGTATATCGAAGCTACAAAAGTATCATCGCATCAGAAAGATGGTCATAAATAAACTTGAATGAAAGCTTCGTAACTACTATACCAATAATGTTTCAAAACTATATTTATCTCAGATAGAAGATGATCTTTTAATCATTAATGGCATAAAATGTTTTTCCCAACTTATTATTATCAGCGCGAGGTTTTGTGTACAAATTACTGCTAAGTACTGTATTTCTTTTACAGCTATCGACAATATGGGGAGAGGAGATTTCTCTTAAGGATGCTGAGCACAAAGCTTTACAGCATAATGAATCTCTTTCAGCTTTGCGTGACCTCTCCGACGAAGCACGCTTTAACTATCAGCAACAGCAATCGCGCTGGTTCCCTGAACTTTCCTTGACAGGCCAAATATCACGCACCGAATATCCTAACATTTATAATAAAAAGCGCCACCATCAGTATGCTCTCCTTTTGAAACAGCCTCTTTTCAATAGCGGTCTATACTATAATACAAAGCTAAAAAAGCTTCAGTGGGAAGCTCGACAGCATCATACTGCGACTTCATCACAAAATGTTATCTACCAAGTACGGAAGGCCTACTATCGAATCGTTTTACTACATGAAGAACTATTGGTTCGCCAGGAAAATCTTGCCTTATTACGGAAAGCTTTAAATGATCAACGGCAAAAACTACAAGCAGGTGTTACGACAGAGTTTCATGTTTTGGAGAGTGATGTTGCTGTTGCCAATGCCCTCTCTCCTTATTACAAGACATTACAGGAATTGAAAACTGCTCGTGATATTTTAGGGCGCCTGCTAGGCCATTCTGCTTCTCAAGCTGCCGACCTCCAAATTAGCGAGAAGCGTCTTGCTGTAAGCTCTATACCCTTAATCTACGAAAAGCTTGAAGTATTACCTAATATCGAAGACTCCATTTTCACAACAGAAGAAATCGAAGCTTGGGAGGATAAAGCTCTCCACCAGCGCCCTGAACTGCATTTATACCGTACGCAGCTGAAAAGCACCCAGCAATCAGTCAAACTAAAGAAAGGTAACTATCTGCCCGACTTACATTTCTTTGGAGATTATCACGACACATCGACAGCTTTTCCTTATAGCCATAATAAATACTGGGAAGCAGGTCTACGTTTAGAGTGGAAGCTTTTTGACAGCTTTGGACGCCTTCAAGAACTGCGAGGAGCTCGTAAAAGCAGATCCGCAGCTAACAAAGACCTCAACAGCCTCAAAGAAGATATTAGGCAGGAAGTTAAAAGCTGCTTTTACCACTTAGAATCAGCATTGCTGAGCTATTATTCTGCCGAGCGCAGCGTTACCCTAGCAGATAAAGCTCTAGAGCTAGCCTTACAAAAGCTTCAAGGTGGAGCAATAACTCCTCTAGAATTCAGAGAATCCGTCTACTCTCTTTCCGATGCTAAAGACCATCGTAATCAAGCTGCTTACCAGCTTATCGATGCCTACTATCAACTACAACGAGAGGCGGGTCAACAGCCATGAAATTTACTACCCTAGCGGAACTTAACAAGCACTTATCTCAAAACTCTCTATTACCTATCTATTTAGTGGTAAGTAAAGAAAATTTAGACCTCCAAGAAGCTCGTCATACTATCATGAAAAATAACTTTCCTGATGCCACGCAATTATCTTTTCAAGGGGATGACCTATCACCTTCTCAACTATCGACAGAGATGGATAGTTATTCTTTTTTTGAATCTCGTAAGCTTATTATTATCGACAGTGCGGAAAAAATTAGTGGGGAAATTGCCGAGATGATAAAAAATTTCCTTACCGCCCCCGCACCGATGACTACTATCCTGTTGTTGGGCAATGGTAAGCCTAGGTCAACCTCGCTAGTTAAAGCCATAGAGAAAAAAGGAGCCCTTATTCAATTTCCTGACCTCAAACCTTGGGAGCAAAAAAATGCTCTTATTGCCTGGGTTCAAGAAGAAGTCCTCCATCAGCATAAAAAAATCGATGCTGCTACTAGCAAGCTGTTAATAGAAGATCTTGGGCTTAACAAGGGTTTGATAAAACAAGAACTCGAAAAGCTTTATTGTTACTTGGGCGAGCGCTCCACGGTAACTCTTAAAGATATCAAGGCCATCTGTGCTACCGTCCCCACAGAAACTGTCTGGAAGTGGCGCGATGCAATACTGGAGGGCCGACCTGGCGAAGCTTTACGTATAGGCAGGATCCTGCTAGAGAGCAATTCCATCCAAGCTTTGTTGGCTAACCTTCGATCCCAGATGCAGACGGCCTATCAAATTTGCTCTACTATCGAATCTGGAGGCAGCCCACAAGATGTTACGGCGCTTTTTCCTTATATGAAAGGACAAATCCTCAATAAAAACATCCAAGTTACCCGCAGGTACGGCTCTAGGCGTTTTCAGGCGGCCCTCATCGCTATTAACGAAACTGAAACGTCATCAAAAAACAAGTCTACCGCTCCGGAGATTCTTTTAGAATTATTACTAACAAAAATAACCCCCCATAATAATGCTTAACAAACCAGCCCTAATATTACTTCCTAACCTGTTAGCCAAAGTCGACGACCATCAGGATTTCTTACCTCCCAGCGTCGACCGAGCAGTAGCATCTTTAGATGGTTTAATATCCGAGAGCCCCCAACAAGGCCGTTCCTATTTAAAACGCTTCCAAACTAAACTACCTCCTTATGAGATGCCTATAGCTGTTTTTAATAAAAAGACTCCTGACCGCGACATTGATTTCCTTCTAGAGCCCATCATAAAAGGTGAGCGCTGGGGATATGTTAGTGACGCAGGATTGCCTTGCATCGCCGACCCAGGTTCCAAGCTCGTCTGGCGTGCACGCCGACATGATATCGCTGTCGAAAGCTATATTGGCCCCTCTTCCTTGATGATAGCTTTGATGCTGTCAGGGCTACCAGCACAATCCTTTAACTTTCATGGTTATATTGCTAAAGACCCCCGGCAACGTCAAAAGGAAATTATGCTCTGGGAAAAAGAATCGCGCCATGATAATAACACCCAGGCTTTTATCGAAGCCCCCTTCCGCAACAATCATACCCTCCAAGCTTTGTTATCAAGCTTACAAGATAACACATTATTATGTGTTGCTTGGGATCTAACGTTACCCTCCCAACAAGTTCTTTGCTGCTCTATCAAACAATGGAAAGAGCAAGAGCTTCCTGACCTAAAGAAAAAACCAGCAACATTCCTGTTTTATGGAGGAAGCCGCCGCTAGTTATTTAGAAAGCAACCCTTTTTCCCGAAAATATTTCTCCGCTCCCGGATGAATAGGGACGAGTGATCCTTTGACCATCTCCTCAGGCGTCAAGGAGATAAAGCTAGGGTGCTTGGTTTTGAATTCCGCTAAATTTTCAAATAAGGTTTTGGTTATCATATAAACTTTATCGACACTTAGATCCGAAGAAGCTACAAGAGTAGTCAAAATACCTATCGATTCCACGTCCTTGCGATTAGTAGCTTCAGGATAGTAGTTAATAGGTATCCTTGCTTTAGTATAATAAGGGAAATCTTGCAGTATCTTTTTTACGCCGGTGATAGGAACAAAATAAACTTCGTGGCCTTCACTAACAGCGTCGCTTAAGATATTGTTAGGTTGAGCAGACGTCAAAAAAAAGGCATCTATCTGATGGTCATGGAGCATATCAACGGCTGCAGCAGGGGCTTTCTGTTTAGCTGTAATATCATGCTTCTCATCAATTCCTATAGTGTGGAGAACATCGATAGCATTGAAGCGGGTCCCCGAACCAGGCTGTCCGATATTAACAGTTTTATACCTCAAGTCCCTAATATGTTTAATATTGCTGCCTTGATAAGCTACCACTGCCACCACCTCTGGGTGGAAGCTGCAAATAAAGCTCAGCTTTTTCTGAGGCCTTCCTTTCCAGGGCCCTAAACCTTTTGCTGCTTGATATTGCAGGTCTGCTTGGGTAAACCCAAAATCCAAGTTACCTTCAGTAATACCATCGATGTTATAAGCCCCTCCTTCCGTAGCCTCTACCACCAACCCGGGATCACCTTCTTTATCGTTGACTAAGTCTGCTATCGCCAGACCGGCAGAATAATAAACTCCTAGCTGAGAGCCAGTGCCTATCGTAAGAGGCTTCTTTTCTTTTCCCTCGCTTTCTTTTTCAGAACAGGCAGTCATTATGAGAGCGCTTCCGAAGACTAGGCAGGCGTAGCTAAGCAATTTTTTCATGATTCCACCATCTATTGACTTAGGCATCTCTTTATATAAGATATATCATTATTCATAATAGCCGTTACTCCAACGATAAATTTGCAATAATATCTTTAAGCTACACTATTACCATATAAAAAGGCAATATTGTGTTTTAATCGCTTCAGTGATATCTTTTTCTCTTACATTTTAAACCTCAACCCCCAAATATTTTAATGGATAAGCGCTCACTATTTTTTGTTTTCACATTGTCAATAACCTTGCTAGTTGTAAACCTTGTTTTTCAGCAACAGCATGATAAAAAAGTCCGAGAGTGGCAAAAATACGAAGCCACGCAAGAAATCCAAGACAAAGATCAGCTTGAATCTGATGTTGCACGACGCACGGCGAAAGCTGAAGATTTCCCTATCGTGGCCATCTACGATGTTGAGAGTGAACAGCTCTTAAGTCATGGTCTTTTGTTTGATAAAGTTATATTATCCTTGTCATGGTCCTCAGAGATTCCTGAGAAAATCATTTATCGTCCTCTAGGTCAAGAATCGGGGTATAATGAAGCTTCTTTAGCAGCTGGTAATGGACAACCTGGATCCCCCTTAGTATACCAAACTACCCCCCAAGCTAGGCTAAAAGTAGCCCCTTTAAATGCTAACGAAATTTTTGATATTCAACTCTTCAACACTTCAGCTTTACCTTTAAGTAATCATGTCACCTTAGCTGAATACGATGAAGGTTCTTTTGAAATTCCTCTAACGCCTCCCGAAGGGCTTGCCATAGGTCTTGCCAAGGTTGAAAATCAATATCTGCCGGCAGTCATCTATAGAGACGAAAATTTTGAAGATTTTTCACAATTCCCTTACCTCAGCAAAGTTTTAGAAGTCTCCAAGGTCGGTAGTAAGCTAGAGCTTTCTACTACTGAAAAATCCGAAGATTTTTTTGTTTTAGAGAACGATTATCAGCAATGCGTTTTCTCTAACCGCGGAGGCGCATTGGTAGAACTCAACCTACCTTTCAGAAGCAATGACAACCAAAAAAGCATTGTTAAAGAAATTGAGTTCGACCGCCAGATGGTCCAAAACTATCCTTATAATGCTCTTTTCCCTAGCAAACCTTACTACATCCCCGGCAAAGACCCTAAGCAAGGTTATACCCTAGTAGAAAACCGCCAATTAGGAGGATACTACCCTCTTTTACGTCGCGACTTGGTGGTAGACCCCCAGAAAGAGATCATCGACATCCCTTCTGAATATTACGCTACCAACATCGTTTCCGAGTACCCGGACTTGGCGCGTTTAATCTATAAAGTAAAATATTTCGACAAGAAGAAGATCGTCTTCGAGGCCGTCCAAAGCCACCGTAAAATCACCAAAACCTATTCATTCCCTAAAGAAGATTCACCCTACTGTCTAGATTTGGAAATTAAAATCGACGGCAACAGCCGGGGCCTTTGGGTAACTTCGGGAATTCCAGAAGTCGAGTTGATCTCTGGCCGCCCTGCACCTTCTGTAAAATACAGAATTACACGTAACCAAAAGTCTGATGTTGAAAAAGTCAGTCTTCCCAAAGATGAGCTTACAGTAACATCTTTAAGCCCTGACTGGATAGCTAACTCCAATGGCTTTTTAGGTTTCATCCAAGATCCTCAAAGTGATTTTGGAGCGGGATATAAAGTTGAGCATGTTCCTGGATCACAAGCACCTACTCGCTTGGTAGAAATTGACAAGGACTATCAGCGTTTTAAAGCCCAAGATTTTCCTGGATACAACACTCTAGTACCCCTAAAAGATTCTCCTGGGGTTTCTAAGATACGTCTTTTTGCCGGACCTTTTGAGAGTGGAACTCTTAAGGCTATCGACAATATTTATAGCAATCCTAATACTGGATATAACCCCAACTATATTTCCGCCTGGACCTTCCACGGCTGGTTTTCATTTATCTCCGAGCCTTTTTCTAAGCTACTTTTTGTGATCATCAAATTCTTTCACAAAGTTACTAGCTCATGGGCTCTATCGATAATTTTGCTGACCATCGTATTGAGACTCTTGCTATACCCTCTTAACGCTTGGTCGATGAAATCTATGCGACGCATGCAGAAGATAGCTCCTGAAGTCAATGCTATCCAGGCAAAATATAAGAAAGACCCAAAAAAATCTCAGATGGAGGTCATGAACCTCTACCGTAAGAAAAAGGTCAACCCTTTTATGGGATGCTTGCCGATGCTCATCCAGATGCCTTTCTTGATAGGGATGTTCGACTTGCTAAAATCGACCTTTGCCTTACGAGGCGCTACTTTTATCCCTGGATGGATCAATGACCTTGCAGCTCCTGATGTTCTGTTTAGCTGGGACTATCCCCTCTTTTTTATAGGCTCTGAACTGCACCTTCTACCCATCTTATTAGGCTTTGTGATGTTCTTCCAGCAGCGCTTAAGCTCTCCTCTACCTAAGGACAAGAACCTGCTCACTGATCAGCAGCGCCAGCAGCGTACGATGAGCAACTTTATGACCATCTTTTTCATAGTCATATTCTATAAGATGCCTTCAGGCTTGAACCTATACTGGCTTTCTTCGATGCTACTAAGCATGGGACAGCAATGGCTGACCAATAAAAGTATAGACAAATCCGAAGCCAAAAATAAAGATATCGAACCTGCTAACGTCAAGCCCATTAAAAAAGGACGCAGCTCTTCCAAAAATAAAAAATAAAGAGCTTCGACAGATATTAATCCGCGATAGTGACCGTACTAAGGGCCTCTATCGCGGATTTTTTATTTTTTGAGGCCTTAGCTCTCGCCCCTTATATCTGTAACTTATTCCAATCTCGTTAACATTCAGTGATTAATAGCAATTGCGAGAAATAGATTCATAATTTAGCCCATTCTCTAAAACATCTTGTGAAGCTCTTTATCTGTATAATTCCTAAGCTGCCTGTGCGGCAGTGAACATGGTTTTCGCCTTCAACTTTAGGTTCTTCTTAGGTGCTGATACCTTTCTTGTACGTCGTTAGCTGCTGCGGACCAGCGTAAACTATTATTTTGGATCGGATTCATTTTCATTCTCCTTTTGTTTGTTTTTTAAAAATTCCCAGTTTTCAATATAGTGGTCATAACAGACCTTTCTAAATTCCTTAAAAGTTTTGTTTAGCAAAGTGCTTTTTTTCCTAGCCCTTCTGCCAATACTCTTATTCTTTGTTTTTTTGATGAAATATAAGTCTTCTAGGAAGTCATTAGTTTCACTTTCTACACGCTCAATAATTTTTAATAAAGCTTCAAATTCTTTAGTATTTTCCATAGTTTTTGTCCTCTTTTATTTTTGTAATTTCTAAGCTGCCTGTGCGGCAGTGAACGACAACCGCGTCATTACTATGCAATTTTTGATTTTTCTAAGCTGCCTGTACGGCAGTGAACAATTAGTGCAGGCAGCAGCAGACCACCAGCAGTTTCTAAGCTGCCTGTACGGCAGTGAACGGGGAAAGAGCTTTACCTGGCGTACAAGGGGTTTTCTAAGCTGCCTGTACGGCAGTGAACAATTACCACGTTCATCAACTCCAAACCCTTTTTTTCTAAGCTGCCTGTACGGCAGTGAACAGCTATGAGATATACGAAAATTGGGTCGCGAGATTTCTAAGCTGCCTGTACGGCAGTGAACATCTTGCGTGCTTGAGCGTCACACAACGAGCTATTTCTAAGCTGCCTGTACGGCAGTGAACTAAAAAAAACTCAAAAAGACGGTGATTATTATTTTCTAAGCTGCCTGTACGGCAGTGAACTGGGCTCTTCAAAAAAATAGTGGCATTCTATTTTTCTAAGCTGCCTGTACGGCAGTGAACTTGATAGAATGGCCTTCCCCGCAGGAATTTTGTTTCTAAGCTGCCTGTACGGCAGTGAACAACAATCTGTTCATAATAAACCTAAAAGTTTTTTTTCTAAGCTGCCTGTACGGCAGTGAACATGCAGGAGGAGGCGGGGAGGCAGGCTGTACTTTTCTAAGCTGCCTGTACGGCAGTGAACATAATGGTTTCTCCATTACTCAAGCTTATACGTTTCTAAGCTGCCTGTACGGCAGTGAACGTAGGTTCTTGGCCGTCCTGCGCTTTATGTAATTTCTAAGCTGCCTGTACGGCAGTGAACGAAGTATCTCATCTTCTTCGCCAAAATATTTTTTTCTAAGCTGCCTGTACGGCAGTGAACTCTAAGAAGCTGCAAGCCCCGCTCTTATGAGTATTTCTAAGCTGCCTGTACGGCAGTGAACTCTTCTCTCTGCCCTTCTTTTGTATCGTCCATTTTCTAAGCTGCCTGTACGGCAGTGAACAACCCCAGACAGAAAGACAAACGAGTGCAACATTTCTAAGCTGCCTGTACGGCAGTGAACTAAAAGATTTAACGGGGGGCGGTAACATCACATTTCTAAGCTGCCTGTACGGCAGTGAACATCCAAGAAGTTGCAAGCCCTGCTCTAGTGAGTTTTCTAAGCTGCCTGTACGGCAGTGAACTGAAGGTGGGCGCACTATGTAGTAAAGAGCAAATTTCTAAGCTGCCTGTACGGCAGTGAACTTTGTGGTGTTCATGATTCAACCTTCCTTTCTTTTCTAAGCTGCCTGTACGGCAGTGAACTAGTGCCATTCTGGGTCGTTGGCTTCTTTAAAATTTCTAAGCTGCCTGTACGGCAGTGAACATCGGGCGATAAGTCAACATCCACGCCAGTATTTTCTAAGCTGCCTGTACGGCAGTGAACTTTTTACTAGAGTTTTTTACCGCTCTTCCCTATTTCTAAGCTGCCTGTACGGCAGTGAACTTTTAAGGATTTCAGAAAAGCAAGCCCTAAAATTTCTAAGCTGCCTGTACGGCAGTGAACACACGGATTTAGACCTTGCAGCGCACTCTGTATTTTCTAAGCTGCCTGTACGGCAGTGAACACCCTAAAGTAAAAGTTGTGGATTGTCTTGAGTTTCTAAGCTGCCTGTACGGCAGTGAACAATAATAAAAAGGACTTATCCTCTTTATATTTAAAACCATAAACACAAAATTCTAATTTCACCCTTTTTAAAACGACCATCCTAAGTCATTGCAAATCAGTACCCTGTAAAACCTTCATAAAAAAGGGTCAAAACCAAGGAACCGTAGCCGTTTTACTTAATCCATATGATGAAAAAGCTCCTTTTTGGGGCGATTCTAACAAATCCCCCTGTTGAATAAATAAGTAAAATGTTTGACCAGAAGAATGACTTTTCATCTGAACAAAAGGAAGTTTTGAACGCTGCTCCTTGCTATCTCTTATTTTTTCACGGGCCTCTTCAACGGTAAGACGTCCATTTTTAACAGAGCGCCGATATAGACGCTCGACGCTACTTTTGCAGTGGATACGCGTTACACAACGATGTTTACAGCTACTTGGAACCTGCATTATTGCAGAAACTTCGACATAATCTGTCAGCCCTCTTAGCAAGTTTGAATTCATAATATGTTCAAGACCACCCTGACTGCCATGTAAACGAAGCGTATCACCCAAGGTTTTTCCCGCTTGCGGGAAGCTGACGCCAGTTTCGCCATTACCATCCTTTGCAAGCACTAGATGGAGCTTGGAAAAGAGCTCGTTCATCAGCACATTACTAGGAAATTCCGGATCGGGCAACAAGCATATCTCAATATAATATTTCATAGTACCCTCTCCTTAATCACCCTTTTTCCCCAAATACGCCACCACGAATAAGGATAGCTACAATATAATGCTGTTGTTCTATAGAAGGTTCTCGGCCTTTAATAACCCAGTTATCTAAAAGTGTATAGAAATCAACTTTATCTTTTGGCTGTCGATAAGCTTTGCCGCGATTTGTCACAGAACCATAAGGCTCTACAGCAATAGGACCTAGCGTGTCGGACTCTGGATACCAAGTATCAATTGTTCTCAATGCATTTCCGATCTTTTGTGAATGCAAAGCTGCTATATCAGATACCTGATAAAGTCTTTTATCTCCTTTTTTATCTAGAATGAGCTCTTGCGAAGGAAAGACTTCCTGTCCAACTCCAAGCCTTGCAAAAGCTTCGACTTGTAAAAACACAAAAGATTCCCCCAAAAGTCCTTGCCGAACCACTTCAGCAAGCTCTGATAAATCACCTTCTTTTTGAGAAAAAGATCGCAAACTATAATCGTCACAATTAAAAATCCACTCGCTTTTCTTCACTCCATTTTCAATATGCTTTACGCGGACTTCGATAGCCTCTACGCCTATCCTGTTACGCCATAAAAAGCGTGCATTGGCGATATTTGCAGCATACCGCAGCGCCAGTTCATTAACGCCATGGGTGTCTATATACCCTTTAACAACAGAAATAAGCGCTTTCTGATATTCAGGGTCGTCACAAGCGGATGGTTGCTCAATGTTACCTAATATTCGTAAACTAAAACCCACTCTGAGTGTATCAGCATCAAAAGGCAAAGTTGCAACATCAACTCGCTGTAAATTAGGGTTTTGTATCTTTGCATCAAGTTTGGCTGGATCACTTTGAATGGCATTCTTAAGATTAGAAATCGTACCACGGACTGCCTTATTTTTAATAGAGATCGCCTTCCACCCCTCTTTGTTACCACGCTGCTGCCAATTGCCGGAAAACATCAACGCGTCAGAATTTGAGAGCTTTCGTTCAAACGCCAAGACAGACGCTCTTTTAATATTTTTTTTATTCATAAAATAATTCTCCTAATTTTAATATATTCTCTTTGTTTTTTCAGCTTTATCTTTGATAGGTATTTTTACATAGGTACCAACCCGACTCGGCGTCGGCACGATAAGTCCAAACTAATTGTTCCAATCTATCTGCTCTATGAGGGCTTACCCATTCACCAACAGTATATACCGACTCAACAAACCTAACAGGAGTTGTTGAGTCTCGTGTATGTTTTACTTCAACAGAAGGATGCAAATCGGAAATAGCACGATAACCTATAGGAATAGGTACCAGCCACCCTCCACTCGGCTTGGGAACGTAATTCCATGTCACCAATGTTTGTTCATCGTCTTGTGTCTGGGGAGATTCAGCCTCATATTTAATAGCCGAGAAATCTAGCAGAGCATCTAAAGGGTCTACATTAGGATTGTTTTTAATACTGCTCTTAGCATGCTTGGCAAGCAAATCGGACCGCTGGATCAAAGCAAATCCCGGCAAAAGTTTTCTTAGATGCTCACGTTCAAATTTTTTAAGCCCCTCGAAATCCTCCGGAGGCCTTTCTAGTTCAACGGCTCCGATGCTGGTGATGATTCCTCCTGCCAGACGTCTAGAAAGTGCCACATTTTCAATAGTTCTCTTAATTTCGATCAGTTTAATTTCTTCCTCAATCTCACCAGACACTGGAATGAGCAAAGAAACTGTCATATGCATACGCCCTTCTTCATTAAAAGAAGGTGTTTTTCCTTCTGCTGTAAGAGGATTGCGCGTCAGAGCAAAACTATAATCATCCCTTGAATTTGATCTATAGGCTTGTACATGACTCTCGTGACAAATTACAGCACACCCTTCCAAATTCAATCCATAGTCAGCCATAGTCCTTCTGGAAAGAGCATGGGTAAAGCCTAAGAAGTTAGAGATTGCCGGGAAGCCCCATACAAAACCAGCGATAGCGTTAGCATTCTCAACTTTCACATTACGTAAAATCAATAAGCTATCCATGATAATAATCCTCCAGAGTATCTTCGAGTCTGCGTAACTTTTGTTCTAGCAAGCTTTGCCACTCGTTGTGTTCTACATCGCCAAAATTTAATTTTTCATTCTCAATTCTCTTGTTGAGCCAGTCGGCGAACTTTTTAGCAATTTTAGATTGCCATTCGTTTTTTTTTCGCTCTTCAGCGAAATCACTATCTTGTCGAGAACGATATGGATCAAGCCATAGCTGTTCAGCGTGCGAAAGCTTACATTCAGGGAGAGCACTCCACCCGCCCTGCCCAGGAATATTCTGTATTTCAGCTGCATACTGAATAAGAAGGTCTATTATCTCGTCAACAAAATGAGCACGACGATCTCGTATAGTTTCGTTATTCTTATCCTTATGCTTTAATAAATATTGCTGTAAAAACCACACGTTTTTACCAGCTTTAAAGCCGAAGTGAATCTTTTGTGAAAACACAGTTTCTGTTCCCATGGGAGGTTTTGTCTGTGTTTGCCAAGAAGGAGGGGCGCAGCTCAACAAAAAACCTTTCCCTCCACGCTGGCTGTTTAGCAAACTAATGTTTTGTTTATTTGCACCTCCATAGCTTTGTATTGCAATATTAGGATAGCTGACCACCAACATATCGCTGTATTTTTTCTTGTGTTTAGCTTCTCGAGCCTCCTTGGATTCATCTGAAAAACGAGTTGAACAGACACGTTCGTAGAGAGCCTGAGCCAATGATGAAGAATACAGCGGTGACAAAAGATGATATTGACCTTCCGCCACAGGAAAATATATCTGTTTCGCAAATGTATGAGAAGAGAGCTTATCGGCGACCAAGACTTTATTAAAGCCTTCCAGCCATTCTTTCAACTGATTATCATCTTCAGCAAAAGGCTCAAGCGGTGACGCGTCACCGACTGCAATGTATTCTATTAACGTTTTGTTACTATCTTCAAGCTGTAAAAGCTTTGCCACATCCAAAGCCGCCGCATTACCAACAACATCTATTTTAGTTTTTTTTAAAGACGCAGTACTGACCACCACGCCGTCCAATAGGCCTTCTGGCTGAGCATCTCCTTCAGGAAAATAGAGGCTACTGCCCTTAGCATCGCTGTTGGCAAATTTTAAAGCATGAGTGACCATTTTAATTTGCTGTGCACGACAAGATGCGTCTGTCAGCCAATTACTAGGTTTAAAACGCTGTTCTTCTTTATAACGTTGTTCTTTTAGTACCAACTCAAGCTCAGCTTGCGACGTCTCATCAACAGCTTCTTCACACTGCTTGTCAGCCTTTTTGTCAAGCTTATCAAGCTTCTCTCTAGCCTTATCTGCTATATAGTCGGCAATTTTTGCCGACAATCCACCATACTCCATAAATAATCCTATTTTTTGAAATTCCAACCCACACTCTAACAGAACATTATTTTAAACCTCAACCATATTATTGTTTATGTAGTTATAAGCTCTATTTTTTTTGCGTAAATAATCCTGTTATGCTAACATTCGGCTCTGCCGAACAGGCAGCTTAGAAAATATTATTGTTCATGTACTTTTTACTGCTGTACAAGCAGATTATATTACCGATCTAGCGTGTGATGTATCCCCACATTACGATGATACGACCATTGCCGCTCATCCTTTCGAAGCGTGACTACCCCAAATTTTTTACTAACACCGCTTATCTCCCAATCCATTGAATCTGCGATGTCCGAAATAACAGAATCTATATCACTTCTATCTAGAAATGACACCCTTTGACCGATATCGAGATCAACACGATCGAAATTCTCCTCACAGAGCTTAAGGCCTGAGTCGCTATCTTCTTCGACCTTATAAAATTGTGCAGGCTCATCCTTATCTTCAGTATATAGTACGTATTCTTCATCAGGAGTCCTTTGACGAAAAGGCATGCGTCGTTGTAATTCAAAACTCCAGTGTGCAGTACTACTCCACCACAGTTCCGCGTACTCCTTAACCTTTTCATTACCAAACAGCCTAGCTTTAAGATGTTCATGCTCTAAATCCGCTAGGTTTTTTTTATAATCCAGCGAGCTGCGCTCCATGATACGAGGTATTGAAGTTATTGACTTATATTGTTCTTCTTCTAAAAGATCATGTAAATCTTTTGAACTCAAAGGAAGCTGCTCACACTCAAACCCAGGTTTTTCAAAAGCAATACCTTTTCCTGTTAAAGCTCGGTAGTTCTGTGAAAGCAATAAAATGTTGGGAGTTTCAGGGCATTGGTTACGATGCCTTTGTATCCGTCCAGCCAGCTGGATAAAAGACCTCATAGAGCTCGGCTCAACAACAGCCCAATCATAATCGTGGTCTCTTCCAACTTCCGCAACGGCTGTTGCCAAGACAACAAAAATATGATTGTCTTCTTTTGGATTTTCTTCTAAAGCCTTTTTAACATCAGGTTTCTCCCAGATCGCCTGTGGATCACTTCTATTTAACATACTATCAAGGCGCTGTTCCATCACAGAACGGACTGCTAGAGGATACTGACTATGATAAACACAATAATGAATCCTATGATTACTTTTCGAGGTCATGGAAAAAAGCTGTTTTGCTACAGCAACCAAAGGGTTTATATTAGCCATCCTGACAAGACCAAAAGAAACCTTTTTGCCTGTCGTGTGCTGAGTTTGGCAGTGCTCACCATGCAAACGATGAATAAATTCATAAGCAGAATCTGCAATAGCCAAAACTGCAGCCTCAGGCGTCTTTTCCTCAACTTGTACTGGCGCTATCTCTGCCTGACGAATAGGATCGACCTTTTTCAGATCCGCTACACGTTTTTCAACAAACTGATAGTGCTTTTCTTCGAAACCCGCCAAATCCCCATGATCGCTTTTTTGCACCCGATTTTCATCAAACCATGCACAACAAACATTTACAGGGCGCCCCGGCTCACCGCTAGTATGTTGAAAAGCGGCACGCCCTGCACGGTATGCATCAAATAGAGCACGAATAAACGCAGGGGGAAGAGTCGCCGAAGAAACCAACACTCGCGAGCCCAACATCCCCGCCCAATTCACAAGGCGAGTAACTGCAGGCATATCATTAAGATCAAAATCATCTGGTTCATCAAGCACCAAATCCGAGGTAAGAAGACGTAACATAGGAGCTATCTGTTTGCCGCCGCGCTCGCCCTCTGTTGCTGGCATTAAATGATCAATAGTACTAACGGTTATTGGAGCGCTTAAAAGCTTATGCAAGCCTGGCGAGCTTCTTAGCCATCGGTTAAGACGTCCTTCATCGAGAGAGCCTTCATAACGAATATATTGACACTCATCTAAGATGTCCTCTGCTGACTCTGCTCCTAATATTTTTTCATACTTATTATTAAAGTCATGCAATGAACTCACCGCTGAAGAGCCGATTAAAATTGCCAAATCTTCTTCTTCAATTTTAAGTCTCTCGCGTAAAGCATCACCTGTTTGTAATGTAAGCGTCCGCAGCCCAAGAGCTACGCTAAAACGACACCCTAATTTTTCATCAGCCAAACCATACATAATGCGAGCGTTGGCAAATGTTTTGCCTCGCCCAGTTGAAGCCATATTTATGCCAAAAAAACCCTGTTCAACAGAGCGCTCCCTAAGTCCACTAGCGAGTTCATAACATTTATTTTGCCAACGGAAGCGCTGATCTATACAACGCTTTTTAAAAGCTTTATAGCGCGTAATAGATGGCAGTGTTTGCCTCAGTACAGGAAGGCCCTTGCCGAGTGATATTGAGTCATGACTTACGCCAATCAAATGCTCATCAAGTTTCTGTTTAAGCTGCTTTGTGTGACGGTCTGTATTGGCATATGCTTTGTAATTCTTATCTTGCCAATTCACTGTTGCGTCGTTAGATGAATAGCAATGATCCGAAAGCATCAGAATCATTCGTGCCATATGCATTGAAAACCTATCATCCATCCAGTCTTTTATAAAATCAGGATACTTTAAAGCACGCTTAGCCAACTTCCTAGCCTTAAGTCGCCATGTTTCACTTCGTAAAGGTGTGCCTTTTTTAAATTTCCAAACAGCGTTTTTTTTTGATTTAACCCACTTTTCTTTATTACATTGCGGGGAGTTCCAAGACGGTCCCATTTCAGAGCCCAACAACCACCGATCAATTGCCTTTAATCTCGGAGCGCCTTCACAACCTTTTTTCCCAGGGAACTTCGGCAGCCGATGATGAGAAAAAATTAGCCACCCTATTGTACGGGCAAGGGGAGGCAGCTCTTTAAAAGGATTTCCTACTTCTGAATATCCGTCTTTAATCAATGAATCGACCAAGCTTTTCTCTTCGGAACCATCTACACCACTTAACTTGCGTAGCCACTCCTGATCAGAAAGTTTGCCAACAAACGCTTGAAATATACGCAAAGAAATCCATTCATGCCTATATGGCTCGTAGCTAAGACCGCCTGACTCGGGCTCTAGTTTTTTTTGAAACAGATTATTAGCCTTTCCAAAGTCATGAAATAATCCTGCGATACCGGCGAGTAGAGAAATATCTTCAGCCATATGCCAATTATTTTCACTACTCGCCCGCAGGACGTCTCTTTTAGTTGTATTTGTTGGAACACTTCCATGCTCATTAAATTGTGAAGCATCGCCAACAATCCAAGCAAGCTCGCTATTATTATGACCACGAATCCAATGGCATGCGACTGCGGTATTTTTTCTTGCCGTCTGTTTCAACAAACGCCTAAGAGTCTTTAAGCCAGCCTGAGTAATCGCTGTCTGCCATGTACGTTCGCCACAGCGTTCAGCAAATTGGTCTAAAATACGGCAACTCTCTTTCAAAGCCTTTTTGCTGCATTGTGAAATCAAAAGTATATTCATGATATTATTCTCTCACCACCCATTGCCGTCTCCTTCAATTTGTCTATCATAAAGTCCAGCGATTCCGTTCTAGTTAGACGTTCTATGCAAGCTTTTCTAAATTCTCGCTCTTCGTCTCCTTGAACTGCCGATATAAAAGCTTGTGGTAGTATAACAGCATCTTTCACCAAATCAGCAGCATCAAATACTAGACCTCCACGCCGTGTTTTGCCGTGTAAGACAGCTAAACTATGAGGAAGCCCTAACACCCAAGTGGCAGTAGCAGCAAGGCCATATGCCAGATAATTACCATGATCCAAAAACCGATTTGCTGGGTCTATTCCAGCACCTCTTTTAGCACGGATAAAGTTCCCATAATTTACTGCCGTCGCAGCAAGGCGGAATAACTTTTTTGTCAATCTAGCTTCTTCCATCAGTAACATATTAGCATCTAACGCTGAACTTACCGCTCCAGCAGAAGCATGCAATGCCGTTCTTAGAGTGTCCTGAGCAATAGAAAAGCCGGATTCAATAAGATAACGATTGTTTATCCAAGAATTTTCTATCCGTGTTAATCGCGCAAGCTGAAGGGCCTTGGCGGCAGCAAGACGCAAATCGTCATCAAACCAAAAGCCAACCCATGCTTGTAAATACTCTGTTGGACGATATTCACTTTGAGGAGAAAACCACGATATCTCAATATCGACTTCACCCGCGCTAAACAAAGGGGTTCCGCCGCCACCACAGAAACCTACCAGAACACCTGCCTTTGCTAATTCTCGCATTGCAGCCTGAGTAACCGACGTGCCTGTCCCAAGAAATATCACTGTTGTATTGGCTATAGGAATATTCCAATACAAGGAACGTTTTCCTTCATCAGTAACATATTCTACTCTACCTCCATTGACAAGAACACGACAATGCTCTAAATAATATATGTTAGCTCTCTTAGAGTGTAAAATTGTTTTCAATTCAGACGACTTAAAACTATTCATGCAATTCTTACCATGACCTTTTATTAAATATTTTCTATGGAAAAGCTACTCCTTAAAATTCGTCTAAAACGATAAAATATTTTTAAACAAATAGACTCTAAATTCCAGTGGCTATCAACCCATGCTGAAGAATAGAAATATCGGAAACATTATTCTTAGTTAATTTAGCAAAAACTTCTTAGAGTTTATAACACTCACAGGATTCAATCAAACATACATCGGCAAGCTAAAAACAGAATCTATTAATCATAAGTCATTGATACTGTTAATGTAAAGACTTTTTCCATCTCGAAATTCTCATGACAAAACGATTAAACATCGGTATGATGTTAAAAACAGTTTCGATGAAAAATCACTCATTTGGTTGTTTTATCATTGAACATTCCCACAGGGTTTGAATACACTGGTTAAGGTGACCCCCATTGTCTAGACAATTTTTCTTCTAATTTTTAGGAGACTAGCACCTCTAGTTTTGGTTTATAAAAATGCTTTTTCCGACTGCCTGC
>JBNJDP010000003.1:0-66308 GCA_051744985.1 Chlamydiota bacterium
CCAAATAAACGATTTAAAGCAGCAATGGATCATACATACCTAGAGACAGTACTGAAGGCAGCATGATGTCAACAAAATTTAGATGAAATCGCCCTGCCTATTTATTCACTTAAATTTATTATAACACTATTTTACGATAAAGTCTAAACAGTTAAACACCAAATTATCTTTAACAAGCCACACATCAAACGTAAGGTTTACAGTATCGAGCTACTTAGCAGCGCTGACCATAATGGTAGTCGGCATACTATCCATCATCATGGAGTTTTTAGAATGCCAATGGTAACTATTTTCATCATCATCGGGAAACTCAAATCCAATAATTACGGCACTGGCATCGCTAGAGGTACGTTGAAAGACTTTACGAAAGGGCTCTTGGGAGACGATCACCTGCGCCTTAGCATTAATACGCTCATATTCTAACAATTTTTCCAAGGCCTCGACAGCTGGTTGTCGTCCTTCTTCATTCTCTATCAGGCGCATAACTCGCAGCTCGGCATTATGCCATCCGGGGTTTAGGGTCATCAAATGCCCCAATAAGACCATAAGGCTACCATTACGGCGACCTCTCCACCAGATATCTACTCTCTTAACAAAGCGTCCCTGCAACTCGATAAGCTCTTTAGGGTTAATGATGACTACATTCATATTTAAAGAACGCGCCATCCGAAGTTGCTTCATATAAGATTGGAGAGTTTCTTCATCTGATGACCAACCAAAAATAGCTATATTGGGATGGAGAGCGCCTACACCAGTAGATTGAAGGAGGAGTGAAATTCCTTGAGGGATATTATCTGCCACTACTGCCACAGGAAAAGCGTTGATATCTTTCTCCTTACAAAAGGCTAGCATCTGTTTGATAACGGTATTGCGACGCCCCCCATGATTGTAAAACTTACCTTCTATAATGCTAGCCAAAAAGATAATACCTTTTTGTGCTACTAGCCACGAGGAATATACCACTAATGATTCACGGTTATAGGGATTGCCACAAAAAACAATAGGCGTAGGCCTCCAGTTGCGCTGATCTTCTTCTGTCGTAGCAAGCCGGAGCAATATCCTTCGCAGCTGAGTGTAGAGGAACCCTCGACGAGCATCAGCAAAGGGTTTAACAATTTTAATACGGCTCATATAAACCATCAAGAGTGCCACAGCAAAGATGGCTATCAAAGCGACATAAGCGTTGATCAAAAATGCTGCTGCCAAACATCCTAGGCCTCCAAGCAAAGTTGTTACCCAATGATAAAACTTAAAGGTCGGTCGAAAGGAGGGGTTGGCACCTACAGCTTCGATAAAAGCCGACAAGTTAATAATACCATAGCTAAACAAGAAAAACATGGTGATAATAGCTGCTACAATATTAAGCCCTTGCCCTCCCGACTCCTTACCTACCCACCAAAAGATAAAGATGTTAAGAAAAAGAGTTAGCAAAACAGCATAACGTGGCTCGTCACCATTTAGGGTACCTTTAGCAAAAGGTCTAAGGGGCTTAATCATAAAATCTCTAGCTACCGCCTGAAGGATGCGAGGGGCGCCAGCCATAGATGCCAAAGCACTAGAGAAGGTAGCAGCTAAAATTCCCGCTGCAACTAGCCAATTCATCCCCCAAAGGGCATTGTCCTTCAAAATATCGTAAGGATGGTTGATAAGCTGTAAGCGAGAAAAAGCACCTCCTGCAACGATTAACTGCCCGAAGTATACAATAAACCCCACAATGATGGCTCCTACGATACCTCGAGGGATACTTTTCTGAGGATTTTTAAGGTCTCCCGACATATTAAGGCCGGAATTTATTCCGGTAACAGCAGGGAAATAGATAGCAAAAAGAGCCCAAAAGGATAGTGGCGTAATAGTAGAAGAGGAAGCCCTTAGGGGAGCAAGATTATCTTTAAAGGTTTCTAAAGAGAAGAGAGGGATAATGCCAGCAAAAAAAGCGATGATAGCGCTAAAGAGCACTCCTAGAACAAGGTATTGGGTTTTAAGGGTCCAGCCCGCACCTACAAAGACTATGCCAAAGATCAAGGCTAGCAGGCCAAAATTTACCTGCTGAAAATACGGTGTCAAAAAAGGAAACGATGCTAATAGTGCTTCGGTCATCCCTAAAATATAGAAGGAAACCGATAAACCCACACTGCAGAAAAGTGTTAAGCCGATGGCGCCACCGAATTCAGGGCCTAGCACTCTACTTATCAAGTAATAAGCTCCGCCAGTTTTTACTTTCAGGTTAGTACTTATAGCGGCTATCGAAAAAGCCGTTGCAAGGATAATTCCCTCGGAGATTAACAGGATATATGTTGTTTGAAAAATTCCGCCGTGTCCCAACACATAGTTGGCGCGCATAAAAATGATCACCCCAAGGATCGTCAGGATGCTAGGATTGAAAACGCCGGCGATAGTTCCAAACTGGTGGCGAGAAGTTTTTTTATCTACTGGCATAGCCCCTCAAAGATTTTATACCAATATTAGTATAGCTTTGGAAATTGATGTTATATGCCCCTATATTACTTTTATTGGCAGGCAGGTACGTAACATCATTTTTTAAAGCTATTGTTAACATTAAATAATTTAATGCAAAAAATATTTATGCTAATACTCATACAACAGGGACTCCCCCCATGATTACGACCTAATCTTTAAAGTAACCGTCGATTAAGGGAGGCATAACGGGTATAAATTACTTTTTAAGCTCGACGGAATCGAGAAAACGCTGGCATTGCGACAAGGTAATATGGGGAGCTTCAGTTGTTGTAGAAATAATATACAGGGTTGAGGAGTTTAAAATTAGGCGGTAAAGGAGCAAAGCGTTGGAATGTCGAAGCTTGAAATCCAAAGTATGGTAGCGCCCTTCCAGCATCCAAGAAAAAAAATCTTGTAGATGCCCCTGGTGGTCTTTAATGATTTCATTCATGACACGCTCGAGCATCACCTCGGGCTGAGGAAAGCTCGTCTGCCCTGGATATTTGACGACCATAATTTTGTATTCGACATCAGAAGCCTGAGTTTGATAATTATCATAGGTTGTTATCAACTCATTGTGAGGGTTAACAACCTCTTGATGGCTATGCTCAAATTCCGCAGGCGTTAACACCTTAAAATTACCTACCGCTGAATAATAGGGATACCACTGATCGTGTTTTTCCTCTAAGGCCTGCTTTTCAGCTTTCTGCTGTGGGGCGATATCTTTCATAACACTTTTATGTAACACCAGCACCGCTGACAGTGATAGTAATAAAGCTGCTAAAAGAGCCAACAAAATCCTTGCCACCACTATCTCCTAAAAATAAAATTGGAATAATAATCACTTCTTTGCACAATAATGCCAGATCGTATAGCAAAACCCTTACTTTTGTAGCAACCCTTAGAAAACATCATAAGACAAGGCATCAGCACTATGATTGGTGAAGTTAACAACGATCCTTACAACTTACGGTCCTACCAACCTGCGGCACCTGCGGCAAATGATTCAGCAACATGGGAAGCCAGGACCGTTTCTAGAAATCCCGATAATCCAACGGCTACCAAAGCTAACAATAAAGTTTTACCCTTATTAAGATGGGTTAATGATATCGTACTAGACAAATGGGCATTCAACGCTTTACAAGCTTTCGACAAACATATAGTTACTCCTCTTAGTAGCCTAAAAAATCGAATTACAAGGCTAGCTAATCGGATATTCAATATTAAGCAGAACAAACTAAAACACAAAGAAATCCAAAAACAATTACAGGAAACTACTCCTCACCCCCAATTAGAAGATTGGATAAGAGAAGAAGCCCTTCCGAAAAAATTACGTCAACAGTGTGCTCAAAGTGTAGCAAAACACTTTTTAGAGAAACCTTCTAAGGAGCTGCTTGATGGATTGAGGGCTGCTTTTAGCAATCATATTTTAACCTCTAGCCAGCAGGAAGATTTTGCCAAGAGGGTCTTCTCGTTAGAGGCTAAAAATCCCGATGCCAAAGATTTAAAAAGTAAGGTTTTACAGAATTTACTGCGGTTTGGCAGCCTATCTCCGGAAACTCAAAGAAAAGCCGCTCAAGCTTTAGTAGATACAATGCTAGCGGATATCATTAATGGCACTCCTTCCCATAAATCGCTTTCGGATTTAGGTGAGGCTCTGGTACATTCAACGAACACCGACCACGAAGCTATCAAGATTTTAGCTAGGGCTGCATCATATTACAGTGACAACGACTATAAGGAGTATCACAAACTCTCTTCAGATAGAAAGGCAGCCATCGCCCCAGCTTTAGCATGGCTCGATCAACATCGCGGTTTTAAGCCTAGCAGCTGATCTGAAGGTTACTAATGCCCTAATTTTTTGATAGCATGATCGTTGCCCACTGATCTTTATCGTAGCGTTTTATAACCCTGCAACCACACTCCTGATAGCACTTTTCAACCCTTTCAGCTTCTAAATGCCAGATACCAGAAAGGACTATAATTCCCTTTTCAGACATAAGGTCAGTAATAGCTTCTGCCAGATCGCACAGTGGATTAGCAAGGATGTTGGCAACAATCAAATCATAAGGTGCAGCATGTTGAACTTCCTGGATAGCGACTCCATAGCCTTGATAAGCTTCTAGGTTGAAAACGCCATTGACACGTGCATTCTCGAGAGTTTTTTTGACACACTCCTCTTCGGTGTCTGTAGCGTAAACGGGGATACCCATGATTTTAGCCAGAGCAATAGCCAAAACCCCTGTTCCACAGCCTATATCGAGGGCATTGTCGATAGCATATTCTTTATCAGCAATATCTTTTATGGCATTCAAACAGCCCTGTGTTGTCTGATGATGTCCGGAGCCAAAAGCCATCTTAGCATCGATAACAATAGGAACGCATTCCGGAGGAGCTGACTCAGAAGCGTCTCTGTCGACAAGATAAAAATTTCCAACCCTTATAGGGGCAAAATGGTATTGCTCGGGAGGGTACCAGTCGCTTTCTTGCAGCTCCTTAAAGACCACCTCGATAGGAGGAAGCTCAAATTGCTCTTCTAAAATGCCGAGCTTATGTTTCAAGGCATCCTTAGAGCAGAGTGGGATAACGCCGGCAACATGACTTTCGCTATCACTCCAGAGGACTTCTACTTCACCTTCTAAGCATTCTTCGACAAAATCCTGCTTGTCGGGGTTGACTGTAAAGCTAAACTGTAAGTATTCCGAAGCTTCCATGATCAATATTTTACGATAGCGTCAAGGATGTCGCGAACTTTAACCGTAGCATATGTCGAACAAAAATCCGACATTGCGTAAGGGATTACTATTTCCTCATTATGGACTATACTGCCACAAGTATAAACAACATTGGGGACATAACCCTCACGTTCATGTTCGTTAGGAACCAAGAAAGGCTCTTCGAGGGTGCCGATAACTTTACGGGGATCGTCAAGATCCAATAAAGTTGCCCCTAAGCAGTACGTGCGCATAGGCCCAACACCATGGGTAATAAAAAGCCAACCTTCATCAGTCTCTACCGGAGAGCCGCAGTTACCAACTTGGACGAATTCCCAAGGATATTTAGGTTCTTGTATTTTAGTAACTTCTCCCCAAACATGAACATCATCGGAAAACATAACATAATTGTTCACTCCATCGATACGACAAAGCATGACATATTGTCCGTTAACTTTACGAGGAAAGAGCGCTAAGCCTTTATTTTGAACGTGCTTACCATGGATAGGTGAGATTTTGAAGTGGATAAAATCTTTAGTCTCTAACAATTTAGGTAAGATGGTAAAACCGTTATACGCTGTGTAGGTAGCGTAATACTTAAAGGAGCCATCATCGTCGACAAACTTCACAAAACGCGCATCCTCAATACCCTTGCTTTCAGAATATGATACCGGGAAAATGACCCTCTCTGTTAAGGCGGTATCGCGGGAGAAGGTAATCTCGTAATGTGATTTAGCTACCCACTTGACGGTATCCAAAATTTCCTTATAGTGCTGAGGGAAGGCGGGATCAGCATTGAGTTCAATGATAGCTTTTACCAAATAACCGTAGATAAACTGATCATCGAGCTTCTCATCGACAGCATCGATGATACCTTTAGGGATGTTAACTTCTTCAAGCTTTTCAATAAACTGTTCTTTATTATAGACGGCACGCTTAATAGTCTCGGGCACTTCAACGTAAGTATTTTTGTCTAGGATGCTATTACTTTTCTTATAAGAACATCTAAGCTCATTATCTTTATCGAGGATTCCATCTATAAAAGTTATTGATGATATATGTCCTTCCCCTACCGCTCTAAAAGCCAGAATAACGCGTATCTCCCCTTCTTCAAGGCCTGATTGGTCGGGGTGTTCAACGATCGAAGGGTTGAAATAAGCCGAAGATTCGAAAGAATACTCCATGGTAAAGTAAGAACCCATGAGGAGCATCCTCTTATAAGAAATTTCGCCTTGTCTTATGCCGTAGTCGTGTTCTTTAGTGGTACTCATAAAATTTTTTATGAATATCTTATTGATATCACGGTGCCGATGGTTAAAGCGCTCCATAACGTCTGCAAGGTGTTTTTCGACCTCTTGCTCTGATAAAGATAAAATTCTGTCTATGAGAGGTTTTAGCCTTTCATAATTAGCACCGTAATGCATAAACCTTGTAATAACCCTACGGAGGTCGGGGGCAAAAAACATTTCTCTTCTATGAACAGGAACAGTCATAATCACACCATGATTTTGTCATCGCTAAAAACATTTTTATAAACAAAATCTGACAAAGAAGCAAGCCTAAATCGCTATCGAGCTTAATGATATTTATCCTGTGATATCTTCCTAATCTCATTCTCCAAACAGCCAGCGTAGGTACCAGCGCCGGAACCACCAATGATCCTCCTTGTGCACAGCTGTATCAGAAGAGCGGTAAACTTCATTAGCAAATTTCCAAGGAAAATTAAGGAAAAGCCTACTATGACCGGCATCCCTGCCGAAATGCTGACATTCCTGCTTTTTCCTCTGTGCTATAACTTTATTATAGGAAGAGTCTCTTACTAGGGTATGATAAGCTTTCTCTCTATCGACATCGCGCCCACGGGCTACACATTTGCTGTTAAGATAGAGAAACCTTGTACCATGATAACGCTGCCATTTATAAAACCATGTTTCTTCACAACCATAGTTGCCGGCGAACTCCTCATCGAAGCCATAATATTTAAGAAATTGCCCTCGAGAAAGCAGAAAAGTCGTAGCGTGAGAGCGTAAAGGGTGCCCCGAAGATGTCATGCGGCGCATCTTATAAAAGGTACGCCCAGGGTTTTTGATCTTGATCATCTCTCGCAAGGTCTCTACAGGAAAATCATGATCGAGATCAGCTAATAGAACCTTATCAGCACGAGCAAAAGTTATACCTAAGTTGCGTGCGCCGGCTTGATTCCAGGGGATATCTTTTTCTATTCTAAAGAGGGAGACGTTAAGGTTGAGGTCATGAGGAATCTTTACAGGTATCGGAGACCCATCATCAACGATCACAAACTGAATATAATCCAAAATATCGGCAGGATATTGAGAATAATCTTCCAATAACGAGGTAAGAGAGTTTGACTCGGCCTGATTGAAATACACAGGTATCACTACCGATAACTTCAACAAAGAAAAATCTGGCTTAAGAGGTGCTGACATCTTTTTCACTCTATGTTAAATAAAAAAAAAAAACAGTATGATAACAAACACTCTAATAAATCAACTTAAAACCATACTTGCTTACCATCCACAAGGGTTAATATGTCTTACCATCCCAAGATTATAGCTTTCGCTGGGAGCACTCGAAAAGACTCTTACAATAAGAAGCTGGTGAAAATATCAGCTGAAGGAGCTCGTAGAGCTGATGCTGATGTCACTTATATTGACCTGAGAGACTACCCTCTACCTCTCTATGATGCCGATTTAGAAGCACAAGAAGGGCTCCCCTCTAATGCTCAAAGGTTAAAAGAACTATTCTTAGAACATGACGGCCTACTTTTAGCCACCCCTGAATATAATAGTTCTTTGCCAGCGGTATTAAAAAATACTATCGACTGGATTTCAAGGAAGGGCAAAGACTCAGAACCTATGTTGGCATGTTTTAAAGGTAAGACGGCGTCTATCATGAGCGCTTCACCTAGCGATCTAGGAGGGCTGCGCAGTTTATTACAAGCTAGGGCGATACTGGAAAACATTATGGTGATGGTCCTCCCTCCCCACCTTACCATCCCTAATGCTGACCAAGCTTTTGATGCTAACGGTCAACTAATTAACGGTGATCTTCAGCGCCAAGCTATGCAAAGAGGCCGGGATTTAGCAGAAGTGCTTGCCAAGCTACACGCTTAATTTTGCGGTGACAGCTTCGATGATATTATTGCGTTGACCTATCACCCAATTGGGAGCCACAACAAAGTGAGGATGACCATTGCCGCCTATACGGTGAATAACGCATTCAGGAGGAAGTCTTTTGATAAAAGCTGTTGCAAGGTCGACGAAATCTTCAAATTCTAGAGGGCTCCACTCCCCGCGCCGATATTGTTCAGCGATAGTAGTATTTTCCATAGCCACTAGCATATGAATTTTCACGCCTCCAACGCCTAGCTCTGCCAACCTATCGGCAGTAGCTAGCTGATCATCGACACTCTCTCCCGGCAATCCTAGAATAACATGAGCGCAAGTTTCTAGGCCTAACCTTTGAGAAAGAGCTAGGGCTCCAACAAAATCTTGGTGCGTTTCTTGGCGGTTAATTCTTGCCAACGTGCGGTCATGAACACTCTGTACTCCATATTCGACACAAACATAGGGGAGCTTTTCGCGGTATTCGGCGATCAAAGCAAGCTTTTGTTCATCGACGCTATCAGGGCGAGTAGAGATCGATAAGCCTACAATATCGGGATGAGCATTTACAGCTTCATCATAGTAAGCACGCAACCTTTCTATAGGGGCATAAGTATTGGTAAAAGATTGAAAATAAGCGATAAACTTACAAGCGCTAGAACGCTTACGCCGTAAAAGGCCATTATTCAAAACTTGCTGGGTAATAGAGCCATGGCGGCAAGAAGCGCGTGCTGAAGAGCCTACCTCATCGCAAAAAATACACCCCTGCCGCCCTTTTGTACCGTCGCGGTTAGGGCAACTAAAGCCTGCATCGACCGAAACTTTATAGACGGGGCAACCAAATTTTTTGCGCAGATAATTATTGTAACTTAGAAATGGCGGGTTCATCATCTTTCCTCTGCATAATTTTACCTATAAGATACCAAGTACCTGAAGCTATCAGTCCCGCGAAAAAAGGCTCCACATTAGCAGGATAGTTCCCTTCCCTGCTCAATATAAGCCAAAGAATAGCTATTCCTCCGCCTGATACCATCATCACTAAAGTTTGAAAACCTTCCAAACGCCAAGCGGGGAAGTATGACAACAACACCGGCAATAATAAAGCGGGGACAGTAACAGTATATATCAAATACCACAGCTTAACTACCGAAGGAAAAAATAGCGCCAAAATTATCGCCAATCCCGCAGTAACTAATAATCCCAATTTAAAGGGGAAACCTTTTTCTTTATTCTTACGCCCCATAATATCATATGCCAAGGTTACCGATCCGATATGGTAATGGGAGTCGAGAGCTGCCATAATAAAAGAGAAAACCCCTGCAAAAAATATTCCTTTTATTATAGGAGGCAAAAGCTTATCAGCTAAAACAGGATAGGCTTGAACGGGGTCTATAGTCGGCAGCAACACGCGAGAACATAATCCAGTAGTGGCTAACAAAGCATCTAAAACTACCCAAAAGACTAAAGAGATCATAATCCCTTTTTTAGCTGTTTGCGAGGTGCGGGCAGCATAACAGCGTTGGTGAAAAGAAGGAGCTATCAAAGTCCAAAGAGCAAAGCTAAACCATACTAAGATATAGCTTAAGCGGTGACCGCCAGTCAACGAGGGATGCTTAGCAGGCAAAGCTGCCGCTAAGCTGCTAAATCCACCGACTGCTTTCAAAGCTGCGGGCATGATAATCAAGCAACTTATCACCATAAGGATGAGCTGAATTTTATCAGTTTTGACAACACTGCGAAAACCACCAAAAAAAACATATATCATCGAAAAAAAGGTTCCCAATATAACAGCTAAAGGCAGAGGGCAGCCAAAGACCAGCTGGAAGATTACTCCCAGCATCAGCACTTTTGTCGCCGGAATACTGTGAAGGAAGATCAATATACTTCCGATCATACTGGTAGAACGGCCATAATGTTTATAAAGTCTGTCGGGGATGGTAAGAATCTCATCTTGTCGTACCTTGTCGACCAAAAAAAAAGCAAATAACACCGCAAAAAGATAATAAGGCAATCCTTGTAACAGCCATGTGGAAAGCCCAAAACGGTGATAAAACTCTCCCACCCCCAGAACTCCACCATACCAGGTTGCTACCAAGGTTGCCACAAATGCAGGCATCGTCAAGGTGCGTCCTGCCAAAATATAGCCTTCTTCATCTTTAGATTTCTTGGAAACTCCCACCACCCATAAGATGATAAAATACACTAATACTATAGCCTTATCAGCCCAGTGTAAGTTAAACACGACGGCTCCATTTGCTAGCATAAAGCTTTAAAATTTGGCTTTTCATTAGTTTATATATCCTTAAGCATTTCTAAGCTTTTGACCGAGTTGCTTTGTAAAAGATAGTAAGCGTAGACTACTTGCTATATCTCTGCTAAGCTTAAAAAAGTCTGGTTCCTCTCTACTAGTTCTCAACCTATTAGAAAATTGAGGGCTTTCCAAACATTCTTGGAAAGTATTGTAGACCTCCTGATACAAGGATATACCATCATTTCTAGCTGCCATAAAAAGTCTTTTGGAGCGATAAAGCTCTCTCAATAAAAGTGCTAAAGGAGTTCGGCTCGACGAACAATCCTCTCGATAATTTCTAATAGCTCTTTGAATTTCTTGGGCTAGCTTAGGTGACAGTACAAGGCTATCATCAACAGAACCTCGAGTAGTTATACCTATAGTTCTCAGTAGCAAGACAAGATAGCTATTATACGCTAAAGGTGTAATATGTGGCATGCTGTCGATCAAAAAAGTTTGAGACAAGCGCTGCAAAAACTTCCAAGCCGTTTGTGCATCTAGGGTCGGGTTCCTACTTTCATCTGTGTTAGCAACAGAAAAGTTCACTAAAATCTTTGATAAAAGGCTGTTTTTTTGTTCTGACTCCATCAAAAAACCTCGTTGGTGAAGCTTTTCTAAGCATTGTATCAGCTTAAAAAAACCTTCACGAGAATCTAAAGTCATCTTGCTTATAATTGATGCTATATTATGAGTAAAATTACTCTTGAACCTTTCAGAAGGCATATCTTCTGTATATCTAGCTTCTCGCACCTCAGTAAAATAATGGGGAAACAGTTTTTGAAGCTCTGTAACAACATCTATCAGGTGATTAAAATTACAAGCTTTCATCATCGTAACGATGTAATGATTCCAATATAATAAAGTTGTCTGTTCAGGCGCGAGATACAATTTAAGGTTTCCGCTTGCATACTTTTGCAAGTTTTTTAATAATTTTAGAACCTCCTGATGAGGTACTTGCCCTCCAGAGTTTTGGTCCAATAAAACAAAAGCCTGTTCCAACCACTTTTTGATCCATAGGCCTTCTTGTAAAAAATCTTGTGGGTTAACCTGAAGGTAGCGACCTAGACAATCATTGGCAACTACTAAAGCCTCTTGAGAAGATAAAGAAGAAAGGTAAAAATTGATAACGTTTGCCAATAAGCCTGGATGGTTCTTTAAGCAAGCATCTTCAAGGCGCAGTAAATTATATCCTAATGCTATTGCCTCCTCCTGATAAGCAAGACCTCTGTTAATAACAAAAGCAGATGCTAAGCGAAGGTATTTAACGCGATAACCTTGTGGAATTGCTGAAGGATCTATTTTTTTCAGGAGACAGCCTGCTCCATCAAGACCTTCTAATCCTAGCAACATATTTAAAATATCTTCTGATAAATCTGCAGGGAACTGCTGTTCAGCGGAGGTAAGCTGTGTAATTAACAGAAGGAAATCCCGTTCTATAGCGGCATTATTGGTGTTACTCCATATAGCTAAAAGCTGGCTTACAGCATAGGAAGCTAACGCAGGTTTAAGCTCTTGCAACCTATATCCACATTGCGCCAGAATTTCTAATTCCTCAGGCTCTTGGAAGCTTGTCATCTTCTCTAAAAGCGCTATTGATATTTTTTCTCGTAAATCGCTATTGGCTACCAAAGTGTCATCATCGGCTAGTTTACTAAAGCGCTGCAACAAAAGTAATGGTTGATCTAATATAAGCTGCCCAAGAATCTGTTGATACTCTGAGTCATCCTCTTTAGAAATACTATTGATGATCGACAAGATATCTCTCAAATTATCATCATCTATCTGCTCCGAAGCCCCTTCCATAACCTTATTGGCATAAGCTCTTCCAACATTAGATCCAACAGGTCTTGGAACATCTGAGGGATTATAGCTGCCCAAGAATGTGTGGAGGTCCTGAAGCGTTTCTTTATCCAGCTCTAGAAGATCAGAATAATTATAATGGCTTAACTGCTCTAAAAGCGCTTCTATACGTTCTGCACGGACAGACACTGTACGATCATAAATAAGCCTCTGCAGCTCTGTCACGACGTCTGATAAGTTTGAAATAGCCTTTATTTTCATTATCTCTGCCTGAGCTCGATAATGATGCATTTCGTGAAGATTGTTCATCAGAGAGCCGAGGGAGCCATCGAGAAGTTCCAACATCCTTATCCCTCGTGATTCTGAGGGTGCCGATGCTAACTTATCCAGCAATGTCCGATAGGCTTGTGATAGTTCCCCCTCTAAAGCCTTCCTACTAGCTCTAGAACGAACAGTTGCAACGCTACCGTGCATTGCTTTCAAAAGCCACTCACCAATATGAAGATCCTCTTCCGACTCTGACATCAAAAACTTTACCCAGCTGCATCCGTGATGAGTATCGAGAGATTGCCAAACACTTTCATTGGGACCAACTGTTGCCCATAGCTGGCAAGCTGCTTCTTTATAAGCATTAGAAGAGGTTGGAATAACTTCCAAGGTAGTCTTCAAAGCATTTATACGCTCATCAGAGGTAAGAGGAATTTGATCCCATAAAAGATTCAGCAGCTTATGGTTTTCATCATTTGGATGTTCTAGTAAATAGTTGACCATAAGCTCACAATCCGCCAGCTTTAGGACTTTCAGAGCTAAATGAGGCTTATTAGACAGACCTGATGCCAAGGTAACAATATGCTCTATTGCCAACCATGAGATATCATATTTTTTTAGATGTTCACGAAAGCTTTGCAGGAAATTTTCTGCAATAGTTTCTTGCCAATGAAGAGGGGCATCCTCTAACAAACTAAAAAGCTTACTATAAGCACGCCCGGCATTATTTTGCCGAGGATCACTATCACTAATTTTCTTAAGATAGCCATCAAAAAAATAACTAACAACCTGCAGGTCACTATTTTTATAGGCTTCCGATAAAAACTTTTTAGGAACTCCGCTATAAATTTTTATCACCCTATCCAATGCTTGTTGATAGAATTCATTGTATCCGTCTTTGCTAGCTTCTTTCAAAAGGTCAAAGATCTGTTTTGGATTTTCAGTAGCGTTAGAATTCCTTTTAATAATCCGATCAAAAGCACCTTGAAGCATTTCAGAAGTTATCAAGCAAGCCGTTCCTGGCTTTATTCTACCAGCCAAAAGATTTCCAAGCGCACGAGCTCCCAAGTTGGAAACTCCAGCGTCTCCATAATGAGCCGTCCAATCAAAGCCTTGCAATTCCATATGATAAGAAGCCTCTCTAGTAGAAATGTCAGGCGAAGAAGGTAACTCTCCCACAAACTCCCCGCAATATGGCGACATCCTGTCAGGTATACACATATTATTCATAAAAAACCTAAAACCTTAAATTACAAAGATTTAATCTTATCTTCGCTAAAATTATTTATATAGAGCTACATTTCTTAAGAACTATAATGATCTACGCTTAAGTTCCTTGATAGGCTCTTCTAGTAATTGGTAGTCTTCTAACGCAATACCAACCTCTAAGCATAGACTTTTAATGCTTTCATAAACGCCTTCGTCTAATTCACGGAGAAGAACAACATTTCCTTGCCCTAAAATATCAAAGATTTCATCAAAAATTTCTGCCAAGTTCTCCATTTTTGAACCTTGCGGGGCTTGAATCTGATATTTTACAATTTCCGACCAACATTTTAGCACCTGAGACATAAGGTGCTGGCTGAGCGACACACCTTTTCTGCTTTTTTGTTTCTTTTTAGCAGATAAGGATTGAAAGCATTCACTATCTGCCAAAAAGTCAAAAAATATCCTAGCTAAAAAAGGCTCTAACTTCATAGAGCTAGGCCCCCAGGGCTCAGGTAGAGTAACATCCTTAAAGTTAGCTAAAAAACCTTGTTTTTTAACGAGCTCATAAATTTTTGTATATTGATCAAAGTTACTTACACGTTCTTCTTTGTTCACATTTTCGATATATATTGAGGTAAGCAAAACAGTCATAGTATGTTCTATATTGAGATCTTGGCGGTAATTAATGATAGCTCGTTCTATTAAGCTCGCCAAAAAAGGTGTCAAAGGCAACCGATCTCCATTCCTTAAATCACATTTAGGGGTTACTCCTAAAGTTCTTAGCAACAAAATTAGAAAGTCATTGTAGCCATTAGGGGTTAATTCGGAGATATCCTTGATCAAAAAGGTTTTGTCTAGTTCTTCCAATATCAGCAAGGCTTCTTTAGAAGTGAAATACGGCTGTACGTGCTTGGGATCTTGCATATAGTAATTTAGGATTTTATCTCCCAAAATACTCATAAGTTCTTTTTTGGGATCACAATCAACCAAAAACCCTTTTTTATTAAGCCTTTCCAAGCTGTCAATCACGCGGAAAACATTTTTTCTAGATTTCAAAACCATATGGCGGGAAAAATCACTTATTAGATTCACAGTAAAATTGCTATAAATTGTACGGCCATCTTCTTGGTCGTCATATGTAAGCTGATGAAGGCTATCAAAATAGTGAGGGTAGAGTCTCTTGAAAACCCTGCAAAATTTCATCATAGAATCAGGACTTTTTAACAAAGCTGTAAGATAGGAAGGCCAGTATAAGACAGACCCTCGATCGGGATCTAGGTAATCCAGCAACTCTTGAGTAGCATGAGAGTCCACAGTTTTTAAGACATTCACAATAACATTATGGGCATGTTTTTCGGCAGAAGGTTCTCGGCAACAGACAATAGCTTTCTCTACCAGCGCCTCTAATAACTCTTCTTTCTTTTCACTACTGGAACGCTTATTGAACTTTAAATCTAACATAAAGAGCTCTCCGGCTACCGAAAAAGACTCCACGCCATTAATTTTAAGATAAGTTTTAACCAAGAGCAGTAAATCATTAGAATATTGTTCGATCACTGTACTATCACACTTTAACAGTGAACGCCCTAAAGCAACCACAGCTTCTTGATCGACCTCCAAACTATTATTGAGACAACCTACTGCTGTCCGAAAATATTCTCTTTGAGATGCTACAGGGCTGTTGGCATCGTATAGTCGAAGAAGCGGCGGAATGCTATTCACATGTTCTTTAAAATCATTGATCATCTCGAAGATGATGAGTGAATCCTCGGAAGTAAAAGGGATTCCCTTAAGATTATTGAAATCGACGAGAAAGTCAAAGAGATCTTTTTTAAAGCTATCAGTAGCAGCTCCCCGCCAAGCTGCCATCAATTTATCCTTAACTATAGTATGTGCTTCTGTATTTGCTTCCGATAACTTGGCTAAGCAACGGTTCATAAAAGCTAAGTCTTCCGCATTTTCTAGGGCGTCCATTTTTTTTAAGGCAGCGGCGATAGCTTTTTCCTTAAAGTCATTAGGTATCGCAAGGGTGTTATCATCAAGCAAAGCAACCCAATAATTCAAAAACCCTGTCTGTTGGTCTGATAATATTTCCTCGATATAATCTTGAGATAATGAAGCGTCTATTGGAAAAAGAGTTTTTAGGGCAGCCATAATATTTTTCAGTTGCTCGCCCTCTAGTAGGTCAGCAGAAGCCTTGGAAGATTTATCAAGGTAAGCTATAAGGACCTTTTTTAAAACGATCTCTCTGTAAGGCAAGCTAAGATCTTCTCTCAAAAAAACATAGAGTTCTTGGAGGTTGGCGATATCTAGCGCCTCAAAATCAATACCCTGAAAACCACTTAAACGTTCCAATAATGCTTCGATTTTTTCTGAACGGCAGAGACTTTGCTGATTATGGATAAGGAGCTCCAGCTCTTTCAGTAAGCCTTGACGATCAGAGTTAAATTGTATTCCCATCACCTCTCCAGAAGCGCGCCAACCATGATATTCCGTGATATTATTCATCAGCCTTTTTACTGGGCCATCGAGAACACCCAAAATTTGTTTTGCTCGTGATACTGAGGGTGCCGATGACAATTTATCCAATAAAGTTCTATAGGCTTGCAATACCTTCCCCTCTAAGGGCTTTCTGACTTCTCTGGATGGGATAGCAGGAATTATATCGGTAAATTTTCCTAAAAGCTGTTCTCCTCGCGAAAGATCTTCTTGGGTTCCCAATACTACGAACTCAATCCATTTGCATGCGTTACTAATATTAATCGATTGCAATGCTTGTTGGTCGATATCACCTTGTTGATCGACACAATATTTTTCAAACAGCAGGGTTGTTATTTTTTGATAATCTGAAGAAGACCCTGGGGCTTTTTCTATAGCAATCTCTAGAGAGTCTTTAAGGTCTGCCCTAGAAACTTCAAGACGGCTCAACGCTACAAGAACAAAGGAACAATTTTTTTCATCGTCAGACTCCAGCAAAAATTTCAACAGCTCTCCCGGAGGTACTAACGTCAAAATACTATCTCTAAGCTCTTCATTGAGATGAACTCCTGAAGCTAATGCAACAACTTCTTCTATAATAGCACCCTTATCATCTTGATACCGCTGTAAAAAGTTACTGAAATCTTCGACAATCATTGATGTAAGATCTTCCTGCCAAACCGAAGGAGCACCCTTTAAAAGGTCAAAAAGCTTACAGTAATATTTAGCACCCTTATCCTTGAGAGGAAGATTACCGTGTATTTTCTGGAGAGAGCTCTCAAAATAATAGCTTACAACCTTAAAGTCACCTCGCTCATAAGCTTCAGAAAGGAATTCACGCGGTTTTTTAGCAAAAATTTTCCTGATAGAGCTTATCGATTGATGCAAGAGATCTTCTTGATCATCTTTAACCAGAACAGCCAAAAGGTTAAACAGCTGATCCCACTCCATAGTCTGTTTACTTTCGCTCAAACGGTCAAAATAATCCTGAACAGCGTTAGAGGTAAGCAGACAAGTAACTCCGGGATGAGATTCTCCCGATAATATTTGATCAAGAACAGCCCTCGCCCGGCGGAAATAAATGTCAATATCAAGAGGGTCACCGCCTAAATCAAAGCTGCTATCCATTACATATGTTAAATCCTCCACACGTCCGCTAAAGTCTGACAGATCCTCATCATACCCGCTAAAGTCTGTCAAATCCTGCATCCATGGTAGTTGTGGGGTAAGATTATCAGGCAATGACACAGGGATGAGGTTATTGCTGTGATGACTGTTAAAAATAGGGTTATCTACAATTGCAGGGCTATTCCAATCGATAATAGGAAAACCTTGGGGGCTATAGGACATATATTAAACCTGATAATTTTATTATTATTGTTGAATAGTATACACCTTTCTAGCCTTTTATTGAAGTAGTATTATCCTTCAATAATAACTAAAATTTCATTGTATTATTACAGATTATAAGCACATAAGTGGCCACGGGATTTCATGTGTTGGCTGAAGGATGATATGTGTATCGAAAATGGCAGCAAATAACAATACTAGCTATTTGTGAATATTTTAACCCCCTCAGCACCAATCTTGAAGCGCGCCACATCCCGAGCCCTCTTTACAGAGATTCATAAAAACACCAGTTACTCCGAGGATGAATTAGCCTAAGGTTTTTGATCTTTAATTTACCTTGTGGTTTCAAGCCTACCCCTTGAATTCGACAAATAAAAGCATCACTATAGACATAAGGTGCTCGCCCGCCTAAAAATTGCAAGACAGTTCCTGTGCTTGGTGTTTTCATATGATTTTGTTCATATAAATGCAATCCCATAGTTTGCGCCCGCCTCTGAACCATTAGCATCAATTGAGCCATGATCTCGAAAGAAATGTTTCCTGAAGTATAAAGTTTTTCGGTATATAAGGCAGGTTGACTTCCATCCCATAAAAGGCGAATTATTTGACGCACAACGATCTTGCCTTCCTTGTTTTTGACAGCTAAAACTCTATTTTGACCATCCATCAAATAGCTTAACAGCCCTTTATTCAGGCTAGGATTACCATTCACATTCATGCAACTACCGATAACCTCGGAACAGCACAATAGAAGATCTTGGGGGTCATCAGTATCTACAACCTTCCACCCTTCCTTAGTCCTTAAAATATCTTCGGCTCCCTCTCGCCATTTTTCTTCTAAATCCTTCCTTCGCCCTAAGACTTGCTGCAAATGATGATTAAGGCTCTTATCATATCTAACTTCTTTAAAATCACCTTTTAACAAACTTTTAACAAAGGTTTCAAAAACCTCTAAACACTTCTCTCTGTCCTCAGCATGAAGCAGCTTCAATTTACCGTAATAGGTCAAAAGTGCAGAAGGGTCCCTACTAAACTGCTGCAATAATCCCTCTAATTGTTCTGCTGAAAAACCGGCATCATCTAACTTGAAGATTTTTTTAAAGGTTTTAATGAAGGCTACTTTTATCACATCGCCATCTTGCAGCAGACTTTCCTGCTTCAAACTAACGGCTTGACCGCTACTGATCAATGCCATAATAGCTGCTAGGTTATCTTGAAGCTGTTGTTTTGTCGCCTTTTTTTTCTTTTCAACATTTTGAAACTGTTGCTGGGTTTTTTCATATTGCATTTTGGCTTGTTTGACAGCCTCCTTCAACTTTTTAGTCTCTGCCCCATTGTTTTGAGCTTGTTTCAGTCTATTTGCAACAGTCTTTAGATGAGATCGCTCTTTTTTAAGTTGTTTATAGAGTTTTGAAAGGTCTTTACCATATTGACCCATACCACCTAAAGCTGAAATTAGATGCTTTTTATCTTCCGACGTCAAGTCGTCATTATGTAACAACAACTCCAAAACTTTGTTAAGCTGGTAAAGCTTCGATCGATCTTTGAAATCAAAATCATTACTTATTACAACATCTGTAAAAAATTTTTTACAGACCTCGCCATCTCCTATGTGAGGCCCTAAAGATGCTAGCAATATGGCTGATGAACGAAGGTGTGACTTACTACTTTTAAGCTTACGTGTTAAATCCAAACAACTCTGTAAAGTTTCTTCAGCGCCACAAACGTCTTTCAATAATCTCATCGTGATCACTTTACGCATTACAGGATCGTGGTACTTTGCGATACTTTCAAAAATATTATTCTCTTGCAGACTTTTCAAAGCATCATCGGAAATTTTACAAACATCAATCCCCGTTTTTAAATATATTAACCACTCATCAAATTGCTCTTTAGTAAACGGATCATCAGGAGCTTGAGAATTAACTGCTTGAATAATATCATGGGCTACTTGTGACACCTCTCTGTCTTCGATTATATCAATCATCCGCCCCGGCAACGTGCTCTTAGGCTTTCTAACACCCGTATAATAATACCTATCCATAACATCTAATTCTAATAGATGTTCTGTCGTCAACCCAAACTCTTGGTAAACATGCGGATGTAATAGAATTTCCAATTTACCTTCTCTACAAATAAATTTAGCTAGATCATAAGCCTGCTCATCACTAAGTCTTGCTTGGGCTTTAGAAAAAGGCAATTTTGTGTTAGCTCCATGTCCAACGAATAGTCTTTCAACACAACGTTTTAATAGATCCAAATTTTGATCAGGATCTAAGTTAAACTTATCGATATTGTCGGCTACAGCTGCCGCAGCAACCTGCCCTTGAACAATAATAGATTCCACTAGGCTACGGTCAACAGCTACCCCGAACTTATCGATATTGTCAGCGACAGCTGCAGCATGATACTCCCCTAGAAGAATAATAGTTTCTACCACACTACGGTCAACAGCTTCATCAGAGCTAATGATCTTATTAACAGCTTCAGAGCGCTTGATACTTAGAATACTCTCTAGCTTATTTATAGCGCTCCTGTCTATGAGCTCAGGTTTTCTGAATTTAAAAGAAACGATGCGTCGGATTTTTCTGATAAAATCTTTTTTGCCACTCTCTTCGATTTTATTATTTATCAGTGTTATGTTGGTTTTTAAGCTAGCCAGTTCTTCTAAGCTTTTACTTTCATAAGCGCCTGCTTTAATCTGCTCGTTGAGGTACTTAGAAATTCTACGAAGATCTGTAGATTTAATTTTTCCATTTTCTGTTAAAGACAATTTTTCAACATTTCGTCCCTGTACCTGTATACGGCTGTTTTTTTTATGAGGTTTTTTCTTTAATTCACCGATAGGGTTAAAGATATTACAGGAAATATTAAATTGAGACGCAACCTTATCCACAGTTATTATTATTCTCTCAGTGCAAACATAGTGATTATTTTTCTACAGAAAATTTTGAGCTGATTTCTAAAAACGATAGCATTTTCTAAAAAAGAAAGCTTACCTAATAGTCGTCGTTATCCAAATATTAACTCTACCCGCATCGTCTGGAAGATTATTTTCCTCCTATAATTATTCCCCACCTCGTTAATTATAGATAGCGAGATGGGGATAAGAGATTTATTATACTCTACCAGCTTCAGCAACCATGGTTTTCAAGGTATCGTTCAACTCATGCTGACGATTGAGGTCCTCCAAGGTAATATGGAGGCGATACTTCCAATAATTTTTAGGGTTGCTAGGGTCATTGATCCACTCTTCATGAGGGTTTTCTCGTCGCACTTCATGTTTGATAGACAAGTATTCCTGAAGAGGTATTACCGCCCACATACTGGGAGAGCGTAAATGCTGGTTAAGAATATCTTGACAGATCGACGGCTCACAAAAATACGGAACATCACCTTGATACCCCAGCGCCTTATTATAGAAGCGCTGACTACGGCAACGATCTTCTTCCCACCAGCCACGAATTGTCGGCATATCATGGCTGGAAGGCATACATACTGACAGGTAAGGATAGCTGCTAGGGTCGGCAAATTCCAGCTCTATTTCTTTGGGCATCCTTTGTATACGCAGACTAAGAAGCTCCAGATCGCTCATCACCCCGTGAACACAGTCGGGCAACATCCCTAGGTCTTCTCCACATAATAGCATATCAGTAGCGCTTTTGAGGACGGGAAGCTTTGCCATAGCTTGCTGGCGCCAAAATTCTTCATGACGTTCGAAGAAATAATCTTGATAGATAGCATCGACCTTTTTTTGATCTTCTTCGGGTAAGTCACGGAAAGAATATGTGCGCTGTAAAGCAATGCGAGGGTGGAATTTGGCTCCATCACTTCCGGGATCTTCTAAAAAGAGCACCTCGGAAGTAAGCTTAAAGAGAGCTTTCTTCAACCAATCATTATAAGCCTTCTGCTCATGAGGAGCGTCAATAGGCGTTTCCAGATGCTCTTCAATCTGGCGCTGAGTGCGGAATTCCGGTTTAAAGCGATAGCAACCTTTTTGGTACTCTTCGAGGTATTGGTAAGCTACCTTTTCGGCTTCATAGCCCAAATACTCTTTGATAACATGCCAGCGGATATAAGGATCACAAAAGCGGTGGCGGTCAAATGCCAGTCCTGCTTTTTTAAATTCATCCAACGTCACGGGAATAGCAGGGTTAAAATGCCCCATCAAGCCGGAAACCTGATTACGAGGAACTTCCCAAATCCTAAAAAAACCTAAGATGTGGTCGATTCTAAAAGCGTCGAAATATTTGGCCATACCCTGCAGGCGCTCTTTCCACCACCGGTAACCATCTTGAGCCATCGCTGGCCAATTATAAGTAGGAAAGCCCCAATTTTGGCCATCCACTGAAAAATCATCGGGAGGTGCCCCCGACTGCTGATCGAGGTGAAAAAGCTCTGATGCTGCCCAAGCTTCGACACTTTGTCTATTGATACCTATAGGGATATCACCTTTCAACAGAATACCTTCCTGATGAGCATAATCGGCAGCATCTTTCATTTGCTTATGAAGGTGATACTGTAAAAAGTAGTGGATAGCTACCTGATCATAATGGTCGGAATGGGGAGAAACTATCTCGGCAATCTGCTGTTGACTACCTTCAGCATATTGTCCCCAGCGGCTGAAATCGCTGGTATGGTAAATATCCCGCAAGAAGCAAAAAGCACCATAAGGTTCTAACCAGCTGCGGTTATCAGCAAAAAACTGCTTATAATCGGGGTCAGCAAAAGTCTCCTTTTTTTTAGCATCGTATATCAACTTAAAGAAGTGCCACTTGATAGCTAAGACCTTCTCATAATCAAGGGCATTTTTTTGATTTAAAAAATTGCGCTGCTCTTCAATAATTGCGGAGACAATCTTATGGGGAAGCTCCCCCATGGCTTGCAAGTTAAGATATATAGGGTTAAGAGCAAAAACAGAAATGCTAGAATAAGGATATGAATCGGTCCAGGTACGGGTAACAGTGGTATCATTGATAGGCAACAGCTGTACCATCTTAACACCTATCTTCTTAGCCCAATCGACAAGAGGTTTTATATCAGGGAACTCCCCTACGCCCAGACCTTGCTGAGATCGTAAGCTGAAAACAGGAACAGAAACGCCTGCTCCCCGCCAATACCCGCTAGGGAAACGGAATCCATCATCATTCTTTATTACCGACGATATTTGAGGGGCGACCTTCACTCTTCTCTTGGGGCCATCTTCCATGATAGTGACCTTCTGCTTATCGCAATCATAGATAGCATATTTATAATGCAAATTATTTTTTTGCGTTTTTAACACTCCCTGCCACAACGGGTAATTACTGCCATCCAACATCAAGGCTCGAGATTCATCCCAATTACCTAGAGTAGCTCCATCGCCTACTATACAAAGCTGCTGCCGAGGGCCTACTCGAGGAACAGTGATACGAAATTCAACGGTAACGCCTTTACCTTTAGGAGCTGGTGAAGGCTCTTGCTTGGAACGTTTTTTATTTTGAAAGATGGTATCCGTAAATATCGAGCGCTGAACAAATTTTTGGGGGTCAGCGGGGTCTGCCCAGCTATCCTGAAGCTGAAGAGTTTCTTGATCTACAGTTTTACAAGAGCGCAGCTCTGTCTCGGAAGCTACTATCTCACCCTTTTTGTTTTTAACGATATATTTGTAATGGAGAGGTTGGCGCCCTTTATATTCTATACTTATCGACCAACGGCCTTTTTCACCCGTCATCTTCAGAGCCTTATCAGCCTGTCCTTTACCCAGTTTAGCGATATTACCAAGAAGATAAAGTTGCTCTCCGGCAGGTATTTTTTTTTCTATATGGAATTTGATAGTTGTCATAAGGTACTCCTATTAATTCGTAGCGCCTGCTAGAGGCTGTTGTTCTTTGACGGTAACAGTTTCTACATCTTGAACTCTTAAGATCAGCGCGGAAGCAATCATCATACATACTCCCCCTGCCATAACTCCCATAGCGCGATCGTTGGCAAAAAGGTAATACATAATAAAGCCAAAGAACAGGGAAACTATAATCTGTGGGATGGTAATAAAGAGGTTGAAAATCCCCATAAACACTCCCATCTTCTCTTTAGGTAAAGTATCGCCAAGAATAGCATAGGGTAAAATCATAATCCCCGCATTCATAATACCTACCCCTAACATCGACCAAATTAAAGCCATTGGGGTGTGGATGAACACGATAGAAGCTAGACCTCCCCCGCCACTCATCATCGTCATCATATAGACATATTTACGGGGGATGATCTTACAAAGCTTGGGCAACACCATAGAAGTGAAAAATGATACTACCGAATAGATAGCAAAGCACATACCGGCCCATTCCATAGCTTGCGCGTATAAAGGAGTACCCTCTTCAGCGCCGAAGATATTATTAGCGACGGCTACCGGAAAGTACATAAACATGCAGAATAGGCCCATCCAAGCAAAAATTTGCACCCATGCTAGCTGGCGCATGGTAGCCGGCATGCTGAGAACGTCTTTAAACATTTCTTTTAATACTGGTTTTTTTTCTTTTTGCATCTTGCGGAAGGCTTCCATATCTTCTGGCGGATACTCCTTACCTCTCAAAACAGTCCATAATACTGCCAAGATAAAAACCCCCGCTCCCATATGAAAAGCATACATGACTGTTTTGGGGATCACAGCCCCTTCGACAGTGCCGGAAACCCCAAAGTAGTTGGCAAGAATCCAAGGAAGTGCCGAAGATAAGATAGCTCCCATGGCAATCAAAACGCTCTGAACAGCATATCCTGAAGTCATCTGATCCTTATTAAGATTATCGGCAACATATGCACGGAAAGGCCCCATACAGACGTTAACAGACCCATCTAACAACCATAAAAAGAGGGCTGCCATAAGTATCGAAGAACTATATGGCATTAAGAAAATCATCACTGAGGCTACAATAGCTCCACCTAAAAAATAAGGACGCCTGCGTCCCAAGCGTCCCCATGTTCTATCACTCCATTTACCGATGAAGGGTTGTACTAATAGTCCTGTCAGCGGAGCCGCCAGCCACAATATCGGAATCATCTCCGTGCGCGCCCCCAAAACCTCATAGATAGCGCTCATATTGGCCATTTGCAAGCCCCACCCAAATTGAATTCCAAAAAAACCAAAACTCATCGTCCATATCGCCCAAAAACTTAATCGCGGCTTATCCATAGCCCTCTCTCCTTATAAACACAAAACATTTTTACATACCAAGATGTTCACCAATAGGGTTGGCGAGAACTTGCATTATTGAATACAAAAATAAAGACTTCAGGATGAACAGAGTGTTCTGCCTAGAAGTTCCATTACATTAATCCCGGCAATTTTATTTTTTCAAGGAAAAATCTTTGCTAAGCCCTAAAATAAAGGTAATATAGAAGTATATTACATATTACTAAGTAGTGGTGCTAATGATTTTAGGATGGTTTTTCAAAGAAGCTTGAATAGCATCGATGTGTTTACGAATATTGAAATAAGAGGTTTTAGAGCGATGCTGATAAGCAAACTCTTTAATGGGATCGAGTTGCGAGCTTAAAGTTTGGCAGACTTTTATAGTGTCAGGAGACAACTCATCAATATTGTTTTTAAACCATTTGTTAAGCATTTCGATAATTGTAGCTAACTCTTCTTTGTCGAAGTTTTCAGAGATGAAATGCGTCATAACCCCCAAAACTATAGCTTGCTCCTTCTCAGACATAGGTAAATCGCGCAAGCTGCACGCCAACCTATAACACACTACTTCTTGTTCCACAGTGCCGCCTGATAATTTCAAGATTTCCTGTTGCACCTCTTCGCGCAGTTTAGGGTCTTCTACATAAAATAAGGCTGACATTAAAGTTTCAGTAAGGCTCAGCTGCGCCCCTTCTGGCAGGTTAGGCAAGCGCGCAATTTGTAAAAGCTTGCTGACGAGATTAGAGCGCACAGCAGCATCATCGGAAACTTTTAATGCTTTATCGATAGCAGTGACAGCTCTAACCACAGAGAGCGCTTCTGTCGGCAGCTTGTGGTAGATAATCAGCAAGGTTTCTGACATCCTACAAATTAAATTATCCGGAAAAATAGCACGATAAGACGGCAGCTCATTAAAAACATCACAGAGAGCCTGTTCAGTATCTTCAGACCGGGGAACTAGCCCTTGGTTGATATCTTGCAAAGCTCTTATGCGGATAGAATCAACACTTGCTTCCAACAGTGTATAACAAGCGTCATTTACAGCCTCCGAGGGCGGGGTAAAATCTTTCAGCCTATGAAGCGAATTCAACATCATTTCTACTCCATCAGCAATCTCAGGCCTTGCTGTCGTCTTAAAAGCAATATTCCACGCATCAACTATATCTAAAACTTTAGAGGGATATTGAGCGGAGCTTGTTATGAGAATGTCACGAATCAAAGTAGAAAATGCCCTAATAATAGTAGGGTTCAAGTGCTTAGATTGCAAGACCGTGGCTACAGCCTGAAATACTTGTTCCTTTTTGGGGTAATCGTCTGGACAATTAAGATAAGCTTTCATCATTTCTTTTGTTAAGGGGATCACCCCACGGTTTTTCGCAAAAAGATCCTCATCCTGGGATAAGCGATTAGTGACGTGGCCAATAAGCCCTACTTCGCCTACCAGCTCGTTTATAGCTTCGAAAGTTTCATCTAGTTCAAAAGGGATGCAAACAATATTATCCCAATAGGAACCCGATATGGGTGATAAAGGAGGAAAAGTTTCAGTTGGTTGCACTCTTGAAAAAGCACTATTTGCAGTAAATTCCATAACAAACCCTTTTTATTAAAAAATAGGGTAGCATTATAAAACAAAATTAAAATAAAAATAAAGTCTTTAACAGCGATTTAAAATCTCTTCTCTTAAATTTTAAAATCGACAACAATAGATAGCTTCAATATTTTTTCTGCAATGGAGTTTTATATTATGCAGCCTGTCACCCCTCTATTATATGGCGTACAAAATTCATACTCAGACCATCCCCAACCTTGCCCCCCTGATATCTCTTCCACACATCCCCTATTGACCCCTCCTCCTGACATGCCACTTCCCTCCATCCCCCAGAACCCCTCAGACTCCCCTCGTCTTATAAAATCTTCGTCTTCTCCTTGTGTACTACCTACAGCCGCTAAAACTACCCTGCTTGCAAAAGCTAACTTCCCACCTACAAAACCTCTAACATCCATCCCCCATACCCATACTACCTCGCATCCTGCACTATATCTAGATGAGGCACCAACCTCCCCTGAAGCACCAAGTGAAATGAAAAAGATAGGAGAAGGAGCATATTCTACTGTTTATAAAGCCGTGTTAGACGGTAGGACTATTGCTGTCAAATGTATCGATAAAAGCCGCTTTAGAAACCCTCAAATTTTGCGCAAAAAGAAACTTGAGCAACAATTTCTTCAAGAAATTGAAAACCCTTTTATCAATAAATTATATCGTGTGATTGAGGCTGAAGAGTATATTATATATCATATGGAATGGTGTCCCTACGATTTATACTATCTTCTATACGAAGTGTCCGATGAAGGTTACTCACTATCACCAAAACAAACAACTCTATGTGCAGCAGAAGTTCTTTCTGCATTAGAGAGCGTCCATGAGAAAGAATATATATACCGAGACCTCAAGCCTGAAAACATCTTAGTTAATACCGAGGGTCATCTTCAACTTTGTGATTTTGATTTTATCAAACACTTATCACAAGGAAGAAAAAGAGCTAACACTTTTGTTGGAACGCCAGAGTGTCAACCTCCAGAACTTATTAAGAGCACCTTTTCACAAAATCCTTCTCCAGGAACTTCCTATGATGGTTATGCCTATGATCGCTGGACCTTTGGGATCTTTCTATACGAATTATTATATAAAGAAACTCCCATCCCGCCCCTTTCTGAAGAGTTGGACGATAGCGGCAACTTACGTACTAATGAATATTACACAAGAGTTGTCAAAACCGACTTAAGAAAATTACTCTCGGAAAAAAGTTCTTCTCCAGGACTGGATTTAATCAAGCAGTTGTTAGATCATAACCCAAATAACAGGCCGCAATGGGATGCTATAAAACGCCACCCTTTCTTTGAAGATATTTGTTGGAAAGATTTAGCTGCCAAACGCATTCCCGGACCTTTCGCCACACCGTAACGAAACACCCCCACGTGCGTGGGGAAACCCTTATCAAGGTCGAACTCTTTCCCATCTCTGGAGAAACACCCCCACGTGCGTGGGGAAACCTCGGTGGGAATAAGCCTTCGGCTTTCGAAAGTAGAAACACCCCCACGTGCGTGGGGAAACCAAAAGTTCTACAACAAAAATTTACAGAAGAAAGGAAACACCCCCACGTGCGTGGGGAAACCTTCCTGTAATAAGAGCAATTTCCAAAGAGGTTAGAAACACCCCCACGTGCGTGGGGAAACCAGAAGAATAACTATATTATAACATAATTATACAGAAACACCCCCACGTGCGTGGGGAAACCAGAAGAATAACTATATTATAACATAATTATACAGAAACACCCCCACGTGCGTGGGGAAACCGCCAAGCGAGTAACTGTGCTCAATAGAATTTGGGAAACACCCCCACGTGCGTGGGGAAACCTCAGCCTTTGAAGATGGACGTTCGATTTATGGAGGAAACACCCCCACGTGCGTGGGGAAACCTCGTAGTTAACAAGAACGCCCTAGGGCAGTGGAGAAACACCCCCACGTGCGTGGGGAAACCTGAGGAGCCCTGTAGAGTCGATATCCAGGCGGCGAAACACCCCCACGTGCGTGGGGAAACCCAACGGGTCAGAAAGTGTTATGAGCGCTTTACGGAAACACCCCCACGTGCGTGGGGAAACCTCTTCTACAGATGTCCAAGGGGCTATCGATGAGGAAACACCCCCACGTGCGTGGGGAAACCCGTAACGTGGGGGCGCGATGCAAGGGCAGAAAGGAAACACCCCCACGTGCGTGGGGAAACCATTTGGGGAAACGCTGAAGGTCTTTGGCGGTTAGAAACACCCCCACGTGCGTGGGGAAACCTGCCCTTGTCGATGTTTACCGTTGCTATTATGAGAAACACCCCCACGTGCGTGGGGAAACCCAGGAATTACACTAAGGATATCAAGCGCCATAGAGAAACACCCCCACGTGCGTGGGGAAACCAAGAACCAAGGCCGATATCCTCGACCTTGGCGAGAAACACCCCCACGTGCGTGGGGAAACCATCAAAATTTGGCGCTAGAAGCTATAAAAAGAGGAAACACCCCCACGTGCGTGGGGAAACCAGCTGTCGACGTTCTCTTGCCCTAGGGCGAGCGGAAACACCCCCACGTGCGTGGGGAAACCGGGTATAAGGTGGAGAGAAGCACGTTAAAAATGGAAACACCCCCACGTGCGTGGGGAAACCCGGAGACCGTCACAACACGACAACAGAAGTGCGGAAACACCCCCACGTGCGTGGGGAAACCGGGAAAAAATACAGCGCACCTCTACCGTGCCCGGAAACACCCCCACGTGCGTGGGGAAACCGCCAGACTAGATCACGGCTTTCTTCATGAGATGGAAACACCCCCACGTGCGTGGGGAAACCATAAAAGCAGGGTGGCAGCTGCAACCCACGGTGGAAACACCCCCACGTGCGTGGGGAAACCGGAGACCGACGAAGAGCTAAGGGAGAGGCGCAAGAAACACCCCCACGTGCGTGGGGAAACCATGGAAAGTTATGGACTTTGAGCCACAGAAGAAGAAACACCCCCACGTGCGTGGGGAAACCTCTTAAAAATTATTTCAAAATAGCTTATATAATTTATGGCTCAAAATTATCAATAATTTTTTCTTCTACTAACTGCAAGCCGGAAATAGAGGTCAAAGAGCGCTTAGTATCCCCCAAGCTATAGATTGTAAAACCTGGAGGTTCTGGAATACGCTTAAAAACCATCACACCGCTAGATGGAGGACAGTATTTATGCAAATAATTGATCACTGTTTCTGCTACTGAATCTTTTATTCCAGAGACGAAAACGTTAGGTCTTGGTTCAACAAACCAAAGTTTCATACGTCCTCTCACAGCTGGAGGCAGGTCATTAGCGACTACTACTAACATTACAATCCCTTGAATAGAGTTTCTATATCTTTGCCTATCTGCGTTAAAAGCTTGCTGTCGATAACCCTTTTTCGGAATTCTTCAGCAACCCTATATTTATTATAAATTCCGGGCATTTCAAGCGTCAAAACAAAAGCCAGATCAATACAAAGATTTTCTTTATAAAGATCTGCTAGATCATAGATAAAAGGTAAGGGAGACCCTGTATGTATAAAACCAATGTGAGGTGAATACCCTATGCTATGAACTGCTGAAGAAAGAATTCCGTAAAGAGCGGCGTTAGTAGAAGTCAAAATTTGGTTAGTAATATCCCCTAATTCAAATTTACCAGGAACATAACGGCGCCCTTTCCAGCCAACTTTATATTGCTCTGCTTTTTGTTCATAGATTTGCTTCACACGATACCCTTCCATCCCTCTCATTTCATTAAGGTTTTTACCCTCTAATTCAACTTCAGGAAAACGCTTAACAAACATTCTACGTGCGACCTCTAGAGATTTTTTCCTATTGGTTGCCAGCAACATCTGTTTTCGAAAATTACGGGTATCAGCTGTAGGACTATAGCCCGCAGCATAAAATATCATGCTATCTTCACCAACCCAACAAATACTGCAGTTAGCCGCTGCCATCACCTTAACTGCCTCGTGAGTTATACTCGTCCCAGGACCTAACAAAAGACAGTTTAAGGTGGCAATAGGTAAGCGAATAACGCGGCAATCGCTATCGATCCATTTCACGCTGCTATCATCGATTTCTAAACGCCCGCGCTCTAGGTAGATAAAAGGATATTTATCTTTAACTTGAGGCAGGGTATCACGAGTAATCTTTACAAAAAGCCTAGGACTTTGGTTCATCTTCATCCTCTCCAGAATGATCGTCAGGATAGACAAGCGTTACTCTTCGATCGCTATATTTTTTATTGGTTCCGAATTGCAAAGGAAGATCATTTAAAGTAAGCTGCTCATCTCCAAGATGCTCGCCTTGCAAAACCCTAAACTCTTCTTGAAGTTGCTTATTTTCCGCCAATACCTTAGATCTTTCATGTGCCTCTTCCAAAGAATCAAATAATCCTTGAAAGACTATTTCAGAAGGCACACATGTTTTCCTGCCAAGGTAAAGCTCCCACGCTGGATTTGCAAGAGCTTGTACAAGGTCTTCAGATAAATCTTTAGGAACTTGTAGCAATACTGCAAAAACTGCGTCTTGCAAATAGTAGCGATAGGTCATCTTAGAGCCCCCTCCGACAGCTTTTCCTCCGTCAGATTTTTTAGGAATCAACAATGTTTGCCAAGGATCACGGTCATTATATCCGCTGCCTACCATCTGAAAATCCTCTAGCAACGGCTCTTTAGAGTACTTGTTGCCTCGATGATCGGTTTTGCGATAACTGACAACTCTCATATCCATAGAAGAAAAGCTAGCAAGCAGGTCCTTCTGCTCACCACCTTTTCCAAGGGCACAGCATAGGAGACCAATAACAGCTGATTTAGTCGGAAAAGAAAGGGTATCTCGCCGCCCAAACTTAGAATCGGCACCCCAAGACTGCAACGGCGCTTCAAACCATAATACTAAATAAGGATCAGTCATAGCTACTCCTGCGATTGCTCTGTCACCATAGCTGTTAACTTACCAACTAACTCATCGATATTATGAGGAGGAAGTTCAAGTTCATCAATTTTGCCAAACAAAGAACCTGCCATAAGCTCTTTCTTGTCCAAATCACTATTTAAGGCCTCTATACTGGGCTGTAAATATCCGCCGCCATGGGCTTTAACAGGCTGATCGAAGTTAGCTTGTACTCCTTGGCCTTTACGCACTAAAACTTTCGCATAATCCCAAGCTGACAAGCCTGTCATGGTCGATTGACGAGCCATAGGTACTGCCATATAAAGCGCTTTGATGAAAGCTTTCAAAGCTTCTTCAAGGTTTTCTCCATGAAGGTTTTCATACAACTGCCCCAGGTCAAGGCTAATATAACGGTAATAGGTTGCCGAATTAAACTCTATGCTACCCATATGTGCCGACCCGGCATCTTCGCTACAATCTAAAGGATCATCATCGACGGCAGTGAAGAATTCCACTTCATTAGCTACTTTATGAGTAGAAATGGCATGTGCAAATGAACAAGCAGCTTCAACATTCAAGCTAGAGGATTGGGCTACCATCCTGCCAAAGAGCGCAATATCGACACCTTCTACGGCAGGATTAAGAGCTTTTTTGGAGACCTTATGGATCTCCTTATCTTTAAGTTTCTGGTCATCAAAATCATTACTTAAAGCATAGTCGGCAAAAGCTTGCGCTTCTCTTTCACTAAAAAATAAAAGAGTATCCTTGGTTAAAAAAGAGGCTATCTTTTCACCGCAAGCTAGAGCCCGCTCTTCATCGGCGCCGAGTTTTAAGCAAGCATCGCCAATAACCTCTTTAACATATTTAGTTCTCATTCCAAGCTTAACGCCGTATTCCTGCATAGTCAAACGTACAGGACGCTTCCAGGATTGCGAACTCACTCTAGCACGAGGAACGCCTCCTACTATAGCAGTCTTAGGGGCTCCCACATCATCCCTGTTTAAACAGGTCACGGGAAAAGATTGTAGGATATGGAATTCTATACGTAATTTTTTTAAAGGATTGTCTTTCATAATGTTCTCCTTGTTAAAAGATCTTAAATTAAAATTTATGGTCAAGAGGGACAAGTTGTAGCAAGCCAAAGCCAAAAGCTTTACCACGGCCAATACCACCAAGAAAGCTTTCAATAAAAGTTTCCCGATCTTTGACGGTCAAAGTACCTTTTAAAACAGCCTTATTGTAAACAACTTTATTATTATCCTTTTCAAACTGGATAAGCGACTTATTCACAATTTGGAGGCTTTGAAGATCGATATCAAAGCCCCAAGACTTGCGCCCTCTCTCAATCGACCAAGCAATAATATCCTCATGCTGACGAATAGGGACTATTTTACCTGTCGCTTTGCAACGTTTCACAGGGTTTAAGGTAACCTCAAAGCCATAGCATTCATGTTGCACAAACTTTGGTCTGATAATTTTACTTTCTACTTCACCAAATTGAGGCGTCTGGTGAGGCTTGCGGTCGGAAAGCATCAAGATTTGGCGAGAGTTAAAATCACCTCCCTTATCGGCCCACAAAATTCCGCTAGAATGCCCTTGAGCTTTTTGTTCTTCAGACCTATGGTCTTCGTAGAGACCATAGACGACTTTATGCAAGCTATAGAGATCTTTAATCTTAAGAACAGCTATATCCCTACGAGAAAGTCGCAATACTGAAGCATATGATAAAACTTCTTCATCCATCGCTAACCTCCTCCTTATATGATTTACCGTAAAAATCTTGAGCCCAACGCGCTTTAATCCGCTTACGAGATTCATCATAATTGAAGCGCAGCAGGTCATCTAAAAGAGCCTCATAATCCAAGTTAAGACCGCCTTTAGAGGCTATCAAGCTCAACAAGGGGCGTAGAATACGGCAAACTTCGGGAATGTTGTCACAAGCTAATAAGCGTCGCAATTTAGCTTTAGCTTGATCACTTTCCTTACCGTCATCATAACAGCGAGCAATAGCCATTCCTATTGTGATACTGCCATTACTTTGAGGTTTAGCGGCAGCAATATCAGAAGCTACAGCAGCAAAAGGTAAGCGTTCATAATCATGCTCCAAGTTTATTCCAAAGCCTGCCAAAATCTCCCAGGATTGATACTCCGTAGTAGGGTTGTCAGCTCTACGCAATGCAGCAGCATCACCTTTATTGGCTTCGACTCTTTTGATAATATAATCTACAAATTTTTGACTTCGCTCGCTCATAAGCGCTCCTTATATCAATACTTGTTATTCTTTAGAGAGGTATTTACCTATATTAGGTCGGCATTGCGACCAAGCATCAAGCTGTCTAGAGGTTTCTCTAGGACAAAGTTGTCCATATACTTGATATACGAATCCAGCAAAATTTTTACGCAACTGATAGCGCTCAACTTCTTTAGCATCAATCAAGACCATTAGCAATTCTTGAAAGCGGCTTTCCGAGAGCTGCCAGAATAAATTCGTTGCTCTAGAAGCTTGAGCTCTCCCTTCAGTTTTTAAAACCTTATAATAGCTTAATACACAACCGTATAAAAATTTTGACAGGCCATCGAGTCCCTCCATTTCCTCTTTTAAACGCTGAAACCAGCTACTTCCCAGTACTTCGACAGGCAACTTAATCAAAGATTCTACAAAGTCGTCTGAACCAGAAACATACTGTTCTCCAGCATTACTGCTTACAGCTAATCCTCCAGACCACAAGGCAACTTCTTGAAGTTCTTCTGTAGCATGTTTTAGCCCATATTCTAGCTGCATACAATTATATTTCTCTTTAGAGGAAGCGGAAGACATAAAACTCAACAACGAGGTCAACATTCGCCACGGCCTCTTTTGAGGGTCTACCCAAATAACTTTATTTTTCAAATAACTAATGGAAACGCTAGGATCAGCCATACCATCCTTATAATTTAAGTGTGATATACCTTCCGTATAATGAATGCCTTCGTCAGCAAGTAGAACAAAACGGCTCATAGGGATCAAGCGTCCCATTAAAGAGAAGGTTAAATCTCTAGCAACCTGATCATCTTCACCTTCCGGCATCTGTTCCCAAGGAGCTTTTCCTATCCCCGCGGTAAAATGAAGATGTTCTTGAAGATTTAAGTGAGGGATCAAGTTAAGCCAAAGAGTTTCACAAATCGATACCCCTTGAATAAAATTATGCAAGTACCCTTTAAAACCTAGGGAAGTGCCGGTGGAGCCGGTTGTTTGCTTACCATTTTCTTTGGTTTTCCCTCTGTAACCTGGAGTTAGCACTACGCTATTATCGGTCTTTTTACCCCCTAGACCAAATCCCATCAGCTGAAGGACCACCAAAGCTTTTTCAGCATCATTAAGAGGCTTTTCCTGCTGTATTTCAGTAAGCAGTGTTGTATTACCAGTCGCCACCTCAGGCAATACAGCACCAAAAGGCTGAATAGCTGCTTCAGAAACGGCCTTGATCTGTAAAAAAGGCTTTTCACCATATAGGTAAAAGCTATCGTACCAATGATGCAAATAATCTAGACAAACTTCTGATAACCCTTGGGCACCTAATTGTTGCCAATCCTCATCATCTTGAGGAGTATAAGCACTTTGAGCAATAGCCAACAGCAATTTTGTTACTGCTATTTTTTGAACCGGGTTACCACCTAAAGCTTTCAAGCTATGATTACTGAAAATTTCTTGCAGGCTTACAAAGCCAACATCGGCGACGGGAATCCAAGGTTCATCGATTAAGTTAAAGTGATTTTCTATCATAGTTCTCCTACTCTCTCTTTTTAACCCAATACCCCGAATCAGCACTATAGTAGATATCGTACTTATCATTGGGTTCTTCTCTACCTTTTAAACCAACTAATAGCTGATCATCTCTTACCATTCCGACTCTAACATTAGCTTCGCTCTGATCCGGCGGCCCTAGATAAAGATAATCTTTCAACCATCCTAGCATTCTAGCATTCTGATGAGCTGGAGCAAGGTAATCGGCTACTGCAACTATATTATCATTTAATTTTGCTGCAAGTTTACGCCTTATCCAAGGGCCAAAGGCCATACCATTATGTGGCAAAAAAAGTCGTTCCCCGTTTAATAGGGTCACCCATGTCCCTTTTTGACCGGAATGGCTTTGATTCTGCTCTACTTTCCGAAATAATAAGACTTCCAAAGTATCTTGCTCGGAATAACGGGTAGCAACATTTTCATCGGGTTTAGTTTGCCCTATTTTTGATAGTCCCACTAAAGCGAGGTTATGTAACTTACGGCGTTGCTGCTCAACTTGATAAAGGTGACTAGCCATAGCTCCGCTTTCCGAACGCTCTTGATAGGTGGCCTCTATTAAATTTCGTATATCAATAGGCAATCTAACTCTTTCAAGATCTCTCCAAACCTCTAAGGTACGACATAAAACATATGGCATATAAACTTTAGCTGACTTCCCAAAATATTTTTCCGGCTTAGATATTGATGGTGCTAATTCTGGTGCTAAAACCCAGATTTCTGGTCGTGCCTTAGGGTTCCTATGAGGGTTGTCATGGCGCCATAGACGTCCCGTCCGTTGCAATAGCATATCAGTAGGCGCTAAGCGAGTGACTAAAAAATCGGCATCGATATCTAGTGACTGCTCTAAAACCTGGGTACCCACTAAAATACGCCCTTGCTGGGAGCGCTGTGCCCAGCCGCCTTTCCCATAACGAGCAACCCAATAATCTTCATTTTTTTTTCGGTGTTCTTTAATAAATCGAGAATGCAATAAGCCAACTTGAACGCCTAGTTCTCTAGCTCTAGCAGATAGAATTAGATAGATATCTTGAGCCTCAGCAACAGTGTTCTCTATCCATAAAACCTGCTCTCCGCCTTCAGCTCTATTAATAGCTTCCTCTAAAGCATCGCTATCATCAGATACTATAGTCGTCTTCACTGCAAGATCTATAGGAGCTATGGCGCCCTCTTCATGAAAATCATCACCTTCAGGGCCTTCTGCTGTTATCAGCGGGTAGCTGTTATTATGGACAGAGTTTTTTAGAAGCTGTTGTCTGCGCAATTGCGTGAGAGTGGCACTTAGTATGATAACAGTACAGCCTATTTGCCGCAGAGCATCAACCAGCTCATCTATGATGGTTCCGGTATAGGCATCATAAGTATGAACTTCATCTAAGATAACCACCTTGCCTATCAGCCCAAAGGTCCTCACAAATCCATGCTTAACATGAAGCACTGCCATAAGGGCTTGGTCAACGGTACCAACGGCAAAGGGGGCCAAAATACCGCGTTTACTCTGGCTAAACCAAGAATGACCTGGAGCCCCCTCTTTTCCCATGAGTGTTTGAATGATCCAAGCTTGGCTATGACATAAAATAGGATGACCATGTAAAGATTCGGGAGTAAGTATCTTTTTTAAAAAAGCTTCCATTCTCTCATGAATTTTTTCGGAAGTAAGCTGGGTAGGTAAAGCAAAATAAATTCCTGAAGCTTCTCCTTTTTCAAGGATCCTATAAGCGACATATAGGGCTGCTTCCGTCTTACCCACTCCCATAGGAGCTTCTAAGATATAAACTCCTGGACCTTTCGAGAGGTCTATCATCCTAGATTGAATTTCCCATGGATCGAAATCAAAAACATCTTTAAAACCCAGGCCTTTTTTCAGTTGTGGTGGAACAAAACCCGCCCAATCGACAGAGGCTGAAATTTTTTGCTGCCAACTTTCATTAGGGTCATCAAAGAGGTTGCTCGAGCCTATCCAGTCCGCTACGGTCGTTAAACCAGCGACAACTTTAGCTTGCAAAGGATCCTTAATATATGGGAAATCTAGCTGCAAAGATTGAGATAATTTTTCCGATAGCTCTAAGCGCTTTTCCAACCACGGTTGCCCCCCAAAAACTTGAGATGCTGGAGGCTTATGGCCCAAGTTAGGAGAAAAGCCATGATGCTGACCAACAATTTCTGGAATAAAACCTTCAGCTTTCAAATACTTCAAAGTAGATTGACTAACTCCAGCATGTCCACCCCAATCTGACTCATCGAACGTCGCGGTTTGGAGCTTTTCCCAAATATCAGGAGGGGTATCGGTCAAATTTTTGTAAATTTTACGCTGAAAAGTCGGTGAAATTTTACCTATATCATGCTCAGCAGCTACTAACCCAACACCTTTAGGAAAAAACTTTTTAGCAAATTGTTCGGGTAGACGATCAATCAAAGACTGAGCTACCTTAGCAACGATCATACAGTGGCTATAAACATCGCGACCAGCGACAACCTCTCCACCTGATTTTTTCCAAGTTTTCGCTAGACATTCTCCCAACTTTAGAGGAGGAAAATCCTCTTGATGCTCCGATTTTTTTCTTCGATAATGCCCCCCTAACATATCTCGCCTCCTATATAAATTATTATGCAGAGGGGATAAAATAGGTCAAATAAAAGTTTACAAAAGGTCTTTACTTTAGATAAAGAAGTGAACCGCTAATATACGGCGAAGAATTAAAGTAAGCCTAGCTGCAGAAAAAGCTTTTCAAAGACATGCGAGGCGTTAGCGCTGCGCTCGACGGCGAGTTTGGCGTCGATAAGGTATTGCTGGACTTCTTCCAAGGCGGGCAGGGGATAGGAATATTCTTTAAGTTGGGAAAGGCGGTCGCTATTAAAAAGATGCTCTTCGGCCCCCCCTACAGCTAAGAGGTGACAATCGCGATACCATGATATAAGGTAATCAAGGAGTGTTTCCACCTCCCTGGTCATACTTACCGATACCATACCTTCGACCTCCTTGCGCAAGGTATGGCGCTGCTGAGCGCTAAGGTCATCGAAGGAGCTTAGGATATGTTCAGCCTGGGCTTTAGCTTCTGTAGCGCTTTGAGAAGCTTTGATAACTTCCGCTATTTTATCGACAGCTTGACGCAAAGAGGTATAATCTCTAAAGCGTCCTTGAGCCAAAATATCCAGGATCATATCACGCTTGCGATCACCGTCATTAGTTGCCAGCCGTACAGCTTTACCGAGGGAGCCACAGCTCAAGCTAGCATAAAGAGAAGCTTTATCATCAGAGCAATTATGGTGTTCTTTAAGGTATGCTACAATATCCTCTTCCTTGAGAGGCTTAAAGAAAATTTTACGACACCTCGATAAGATGGTAGGCAATAGTCTTTCGGGGTTGTCGCTCAGAAGGATGATAACAGTATGGGAGGGAGGCTCCTCGAAGGTTTTCAGTAGAGCATTAGCGCTGTAAGAGATCATCCTCTCCGCATCGTAGATGATAAAAACCTTGTAATCTGCCTCATTAGGAGGCAAAAAAACCTCTTCACCTAAACGACGCAAGCTTTCCATGCTATGCAAGCCTGCTTTACCTTCAGGGCGATAATGATAGACGTCGGGGTGGTTGCCATGGTCAACTTTTTGAAAAGCCCTTGCCTCATCACTATTAAGGGCAACCAAACGCTTAGCAAACTCTTCAGCAAACAAGCTCTTACCCACCCCCGAAGGGCCGGCAAAGAGTAAAGAATTGCCAAATTTGCCGGAATCAAGAACTTCTAGCAAGCTACTCTTAATAAGCGGGTTTCCCAGCAGGTGATCCATACTAGATCCTATCTTTGACAGCCTGAAGAGCTTTAGTATAAACCTCTTCGATACTCAAAGAAGCATCGATAGTAACATAGCGCTGGGGATGCTGTACGGCAAGTTGGCGAAAATACTCTCTAACCTGGTGGTGAAAAGTCAGCTCTTCAGATTCCATACGGTCACTGGTTGTAGAGCGCCCCAGACCTTTTTGAGGATCGATATCCAAGAGGATAGTCATATGGGGCCAGACATCTCCGCATACAAAGCGGCAGAGATCTTCGACTTTCTGTAAGCCAAAGCCACGCCCACCACCTTGGTAAGCTATCGAAGAATCACTAAAGCGATCACAGATCACTACCTCTCCGCGTTCGAGAGCAGGATCGATAAGCTCTTCGACATGCTGAGCCCGTGCCGCCAAGAAGAGCATCAGCTCAGCACGATCCCCAACAGGCACTGCCCCCTCATTATTGAGGAGCCAATGTCTGATCTGCTCGCTAAGCAAAGAACCGCCAGGCTCACGGGTGGTGACAACTTTGCGACCTTGACCTCGTAAAGCTTCGGCAAGCTTTTTCATCAAGGTCGTCTTACCGCTGCCTTCACCACCTTCCAAGGTTATAAAAAAACCCTTACTCATCGGTAATAGTCTCTTCTTCAGTACTTACCTCTTCGACAACTGTGGTATCTTCTGCGGGGGTGGCTTCTCCTGAAACATTATCTGCAACCTCGGCGATCTCCTCACCATCGACTTCATCGATATTTTCGATTTTTTGGACAGCTACCAGATGATCATCATCACGGAGGTGGACGAGCCTCACCCCTTGGGTGCTGCGTCCCATGACTCTAACATCAGCCATCCTTATACGGATAGCCACTCCTGTCGAAGACATCAAGATCGCGCCATCGCTATCTTGAGCATGAATAACACCCATCACATCACCATTGCGCTCATTGGTGATGATAGCTCTGACACCGACACCACCACGGTTAGTTTCGCGGAAATCTTCAACTGCGGTGCGCTTGCCATAACCATTTTTACTTACAATGAGCATAGTATCTTCGGGGCTAACAACCTGAGACTCTACAACCCTATCATCCCTTAAAGTTATACCTTTAACGCCACGTGCCGTACGTCCCATAGCCCTAACTTTTTCATGATCAAAACGGACAGCCATCCCTTTAGCGGTGAAAACCATTACATCCTGGCCATCTCTAACCAAGCGGGCGGCGATAACTTTGTCGCCTTCATCGATAGTAAGAGCATATACTCCGGTACGGCGAGGCTTGCTGAAGGATTGTAGATGAGTTTTCTTTACGATACCGTTAAGGGTCGTGTGGATGATATAAGCATCCTCCTCAAAAGAGCTGACGCGCAAGACAGTGGCAACATGCTCATCGGGTTTAAGGTCGTTGAGCAAGTTGACGATAGGGCGCCCTTTGGAGCGTCTGCCAGTTTCGGGAACCTGCCAAGCTTTCAGCCAATAACATCTTCCTAGGGTAGTAAATATCAGCAAGGTATCATGGGTGTTAGCGACATAGAGGTCTTTAGTAACATCTCCACCGCTTTTCATCGTCATACCAGCTTTTCCATGGCCACCACGGCGCTGCTCGCGGAAGGTGTCGATAGGCATGCGCTTGATATAGTCATCTTTGGAAATGGTTATCACTGTAGGCTCATTAGCTATCAGGTCTTCCATCTCCATCATGTCAGTAGCCACTTGCAGAATCTGGCTGCGGCGGGGAGATCTATGGTTCTTCTGTATAGCTTGGAGCTCTTCCCTGATAATATCACGAACAAGATCCTCACTTCCCAAGATAGCTTTAAGCTCAGCAATCTTCGTCAGCAGATCATCATATTCGGCTTGAATTTTAGCACTTTCCAGTCCGGTAAGTTGATATAGTTTTAAATCCAAAACTGCATTAACTTGGCGTTCGGTAAATTCGAAGCGTTCAATAAGCTCTGCTTTAGCTTGAAGGCGGTCATCACTGCTTCTAATAGCCTTCACCACCTCATCCATATTATCGATAGCTTTAAGATAGCCTTCCAGGATATGAGCTCTGGCTTCGGCCTTGTTAAGTTCAAAGCGTGTGCGGCGTCTGATAACTTCGATACGGTGATCGATCCAGAGAGAGATCATCTGTTTAACATTCAGAGTACGAGGCAAGCCTTTGTCGAGGGCAAGCATGATACAGCCGAAGGTTGTCTGAAGATCGCTATACTTATATAGCTGATTAAGGATCACATCGGGAAGCTCATTACGCTTAAGATCCATCACCATACGGATGCCGTCTTTGTCCGACTCGTCGCGTAAATCAGAGATGCCAGTAATTTCCTTATTATTGATGAGGTTAGCGATATGCTCAATAAGGCGTGATTTGTTGACATTATAAGGAAGCTCATCGACAACAATACGCTGACGATCACCGGAACCACTGATATCTTCGGTATGGGTAACAGCTCGTAGAATTAAGCGCCCACGCCCGGTATTATAAGCTTCATGGATACCTTTATATCCGCATATTATGCCGCCGGTAGGGAAATCAGGTCCGGGCATAACCTCCATAATGTCATTGATAGTGGCATTACGGTTATCGAGTACCAGCATAGTAGCATTGAGAAGCTCATTGAAATTATGAGGAGGAATGTTGGTAGCCATCCCAACTGCGATCCCCGAAGAGCCGTTGCAGAGGAGGTTGGGGAATTTCGATGGGAAGACTACGGGTTCTTGCTGAGTTTCATCGTAGTTAGCAACCATATCGACAGTATCTTTGTCGAGATCTTCCATCAGCTGAATGGAAGCATGGGTCAAGCGCGCCTCAGTATAACGCATAGCAGCGGGAGGGTCACCATCGACAGAGCCGAAGTTACCCTGGCCATCGACTAATTTATAGCGCATAATCCATTCTTGGGCCATCCTTACCAAGGTAGGATAAATCACCTGCTCACCATGAGGGTGAAAGTCACCAGAAGTATCACCAGAGATCTTAGCACACTTACGGTGCTTACCACCGGGGGTAAGGTTTAGGTGACGCATAGCGTAGAGGATTCTACGCTGGGAAGGTTTTAAACCATCACGAACGTCGGGAAGCGCACGTGAGATGATTACTGACATGGAGTAACGAAGATAGCTTTCCTTAACTTCGTCTTCAACACTGCGTAATGTAATCCCTTGGGGAGTTGTCATTTTGTCTCCTTATCTTAAACGTCTAAATTCTTAACAAACAAAGCATGTTGCTCAATAAATCTGCGGCGTGGAGCAACCTCTTCACCCATCAACATCGAGAACATATGGTCAGCAGCAACAGCGTCAGGCAAGGTAACTTTTAATAAAGTACGCTTTTCGGGATCCAGAGTTGTTTCCCAAAGCTGTTCAGCATTCATCTCACCGAGACCTTTATAGCGCTGTATTTCGATACCTTTACGTCCGTTAGCTCTAATATGCTCGATAATCTCTTTAAGAGTATAAGCAGGTTGTACTTCACCTTTATCATGGACAAGGTCGTAAATACCACCATTGGGGACCAAGTATTTGCTGATTTCCAAACCATACTCTGCCAATCGCGAAGATAAATTATTGAAGTTCTCGCGCTCACAAAGCTCTATAAAAGAAAGAGGCTTGGGCCTAAAGGCTTTCATCTCCTCTTCGATTTCCTCTGGGGAAAGCCCCTCCATTTTTTCCTGCTGTTGACGAATCTGCTTTTCTTCATGTTCTTTTTCTAGGGCAGCAAATTCATCTTCTGAATAGATGAAGCTTCTATTCCCTTCTTTCTCTACGAGAGAACAAGGGTAACGCCCATACTCATCGCGAGCATCGAGGAATTCACGAAAAAGAAGCCCTTTACGTTCTAAGGAAGCAATAAAATTTTCGACATCTAGTATCAGGCGACATAAAGCCTTTGCCTGTTCATCTGATAGAGCTTCATCGGTAGCATGCTTATGCAATACAACATCCGAAAGGCCTAGCTCCAAGATATAGTTGTCCATTTCTCGTTCACTATGGATATACCGTTTAGACTTTTTACGAGAGACCTTATATAACGGAGGTTGGGCAATATAGATGTAATTGTTTTCAATAAGCTCTGGCATATGGCGATAGAAAAAAGTTAGCAGCAACGTTCTGATATGGGAGCCGTCAACATCGGCGTCAGTCATGATGACGATCTTATGGTAACGTAATTTTTCAATATTGAAACTTTCGGAACCTATACCGCATCCCAGGGCAGAGATCATCGTGCCCACTTCTTGGTTTTGGAGAACTTTTTCTAGACGCGCCTTTTCGACATTGAGGATCTTACCTTTAATAGGCAAAATAGCCTGGTAACGACGGTCGCGGCCTAACTTCGCCGACCCCCCGGCAGAGTCCCCTTCGACAATAAAAATTTCACACTGTTCGGGATCAGAATTCTGACAATCGGTCAATTTACCTGGCAAGCGCGCAGTGTCTAAAGCACTTTTTCGGAGAGTTAAATCACGAGCACGGCGGGCAGCCTCACGAGCCTGGGCAGCCAAGATAGCTTTATCAGCGATGGCTTTGGCAATCGAAGGATTTTCGTCGAGGTAGATACCTAGCTGTTCACCGGTAATCTGTTGAACTACAGTACCTACATCGGTATTCCCGAGGCGCTGCTTCGTCTGCCCTTCAAACTGGGGATTAGCGACCTTCACCGAGATGACCGCCGTCAACCCTTCCCGCATATCTTCGCCGGTGATAGAGATTTTATCACTTTTAAGAAGGTTATGGTTTTTTATGTAGGTATTGAGGACCCTCGTCAAAGCTGTAGAGAACCCTGTTAGATGGGTTCCTCCATGGTGGGTAGAAATATTATTAACATAAGACTGGATAATTTCATTATAACCGGAGTTCCATTGCATCGCCACTTCGAATTCTATCGGAGCATCATGGCCTTCGCGAACACCGCTAAAGAAAACAGGCTCAGGGAAGAGCTTATCCTTATTTTCATTGAGGAAAGATACAAAAGTCCTCAACCCGCCCTCATAACAATAATGGACGTCTTCCTTGTCGATATCGCGATCATCGCGGAAGTAAACGTTGATTCCGCTATTGAGGAATGCTAGCTCTCTAAGGCGCTTGGAAAGGGTATCGTAATCGTATTCAGTTACAGAAAAGATAGTATCATCGGGCCAAAAAGTAACCTTAGTACCACGCTTTTTAGTTTCTCCCACAACAGTCAGAGGCTCGATAGCCTTACCTTTAGAGAAGGCCATCTTATGGATCTTATTATCTTTAAAAACCTGTGCTTCCAGCCTTTCAGAAACAGCATTAACACAAGAAACACCTACACCGTGGAGACCACCCGAAACCTTATAAGAGTTTTTATCAAACTTTCCTCCGGCATGCAACACGGTCATAACAACCTCTAACGCTGTTACTTCCCTACCCTGCTTTTGGGATTGAGTTTCGTGTTTTTGGACAGGAATACCTCGCCCATTATCTTCTACTGTAACAGAATTATCTTTATGGATGGTAACATATATAGTAGAACAGTGACCCGCCATAGCTTCGTCGATACAGTTATCGACGACCTCATAAACCAGCTGATGAAGCCCACCGGCAGAGGTATCACCAATATACATTCCGGGACGCTCCCGCACAGCCTGAAGGCCTTCCAATACGGTAATCGACCCAGCATTATAATTAACATTGTTTGCCAATGCCTTTTCTACATCTTCGAGTGCATTAATATCTTCTGTCATCAAAATCCTTTACCTCATCATTCAACCAATACGGAACAGGATATTTCTGATATCCGTACCGGGGAACTTTTTTCTCAAACTATTTAAAATTCTTCGCTTATGATACTGGCTTAACAAGCTATACAAACTGGAATTTTTAACTTTTACCACCAAGACATTATCGTAAAAAGAAACAGCTTCGGTCATAGTGCTGAATTGGGGGCCGATAATTTCCGCCCAAGCCGCTAAAACCAAATCTCCTCGATTTTCGTAAACACTCCCTATCCCAGACATCACAGCAGAGAGGACGTCGCTTAATTGATGAGATGTCAGAGCTACCCCATCATAACCACGAGGTGTTCTAGAAACCTTTTTCGCCATAATCACAATCCTCATTAGAAAGGAAAAAGTATAACCCAACAAGCATCAAACATCAAGGTTATTTTGGCCGAAAAGATGTTATATAAACGGTGAGTCAAAGGTAGAATTTATAACTCCTAAAAAAATGCACCCTTACAGTGTCACAAGAGACTTAATGTAAATCACATAGACTCTCTTACGATAGTACAAATCTAAAGCACAATGGCTGTGCATATTATGTAATTATTTTTGATAAATGATATTATTTGCCAATAATGAACATTAGAGCTATTTTTCAACAAAACAAGAAACAATAGGCACTAGGAGTTTCTATGAGCCCCCTACACCAACACCGCTTAAAATATCAACCTAGCTTACCTTCTAATTTAAAAGACTTGGCATACGCTAAAGCCGTTCCTATGGGTGAAAAATGGTGCCAGACCGAGGAAGAAATTATACGGCAACAATTCCCCTGTACCTTTGATCAGCCATCGATGAATTTCACTACCGGAAAACATCATAACCACACCCAGCTAAAGGTAGGGGTTGTGTTATCAGGAGGTCAAGCACCTGGAGGCCACAACGTTATCACTGGAATCTTCGATGCCTTGCAAGCCTATAGCACGGAAAGTTTATTATATGGTTTTTGCAACGGTGCCGACGGCATCCTTAAAAACGAAACCCTGTTAATCGATGCTGCTCTTGCTGATCAATACCGCAACCAAGGGGGCTTCGATATGATCGGCTCTAGTCGCACAAAGCTAGAAACCCCTAACCAGCTAGAAGCTTCTTTAAAAACTGCTCGCGAATTAGATCTCGATGGACTAGTAATTATCGGTGGCGACGATTCCAACACCAATGCAGCCTTTTTAGCGGAATATTTCAAAGCTCACAACTGCAAAACTTGTGTTGTAGGGGTCCCCAAAACCATCGACGGCGACCTCACCAACAAATATATCGAAGCTTCTTTCGGTTTCGACACAGCCTGCAAAATATATTCAGAGCTTATCGGCAATATTGCTCGCGATGCATTTTCAGCTAAAAAGTATTACTTCTTTATCAAGCTCATGGGCCGCTCTGCATCTCATATTACCTTAGAGTGCGCAATGCAAACCCACCCCAACATTGCTTTAATCGGCGAAGAAATCGCTGCTAAAAACATCACTTTTTCAGCGATCATCAAGATGATCGCCGACCTAATCTGCAAGCGCGCCGAGCGAGGCAAAAACTATGGCGTTATTTTAGTTTCCGAAGGGCTGATAGAATTCATCCCTGAATTCCACCAGCTGATCAATGAGCTCAACGCCTTTATCAACCGTGATGACAGCATACCCACAGATCATAAAATCGCCCAAGCAGAGCAGATGCTAACACCACCTTCTTTAGCTTGCTTCAAAACCCTACCCACCTACGTACAGCGCCAGCTACTTTTTGATCGCGATCCCCATGGCAATGTCCAAGTTTCCAAGATCGAAACTGAAAAGCTTATCAATGACGCCGTTTATGCCGAACTAAAAAAACGTCACAAGAACCAGCAATTTACCGGCAAGTTCCGTGGTCAAAACGAATTTTTCGGCTATGAAGGTCGCTCAGGACTACCTTCCAATTTCGACTGTCAATATTGCTATTCTTTAGGTTATGTAGCAACGGCTTTGATAAACAATAATCTCAGCGGCTATATGAGCTGCATAAAAAATCTTGCTAAACCTGTCGATCAATGGAAAGCTATCGGCGTCCCCTTGACATCTATGATGCATATTGAACTACGCCACGGTGAACCTACTGCTGTTATCAAGAAAAGTCATGTAGATCTTTCAGCACCCCTCTTTGCCAAATACAAAAAAGAACGAAAGAAGTGGACCGAGGAAGACTCCTACCGCTACCCCGGCCCAATACAATTTTTTGGTCCCTCCGAAGTTACTGAAGCTACCACCATTTCATTACAAGAGAACGAGCATCATCAGCAAGCTATGCCTAGCGGAGAGAACAAAGCCCAAGAATACACAAAACATCATGCGTTTACTTAACGGCTATCACTTAAAATAATCTTCCAAATCTTTCAATTCTCGCCTAATAGCTTCATCTTCGGCTTCTTTATTGACACCATTAGGCTGCTCCTCTTTTTGTTTCATTTCTTGGGAGAGCTCCCTGTCGAACTGAATATCTTCGTCTAGTGATGTCACCTCTGCATTTCTGGCGTAGAATTCCAGAGCTGAGTTAATTTCATCTATAATCGCTGTAAATTGTTTTGCATTGATACAATCGGCAAAAAGCATATTACGGGCAACTTCAACCTCTTCGCAACCTCCCGATAAGGCGGCTTTTTTCAACTTATCGATATGACCAGGAAAACGATTAGAATTATTTTCAAGGATATCCCTTAAAGTGCCACTCAAAATGCCTACTGAGATGGCTTTAGAGTCAGAAAATTGCAATGCGGAAGCTTGCCCTAACCTTATACGCTTTTTTTTCACAAGAGCCTGCATATCGCTATTAACCTTTAAGCTGCGCTGTAAAGGCTTTCCCCTAGCTTTCAGCTCCTGTGCTCTATCCGCCCTGATAGCCTTTTTTTCTTGAAGTTTTTCTATAGCCTTAGCTTCAGGGTCACTGGATTCCAGTATATCTAACTGATCAGAAAGAGATAGATCTTTTGATAATTTTAACACATCCGGGCGCCCTGCCAATTTTTCTTTAAACATGTGAGGAATTCCGGTTCGAGAACAATAGCTTTTTATTTCCTTTTCTATCTTTTGAAAATCATCCATCGAAATACACTTATTAGCAAGAAGGTTTCTCGCGACCCTTATAGCTTTTACCGCCGGATTCTCAACTTTTGCTGTTCCTGGAAGCGCCTCCCAAATGCCGCCCTCCATTTTATCTGCAGCTTTAAAAAGCTTATCTTTCAATGTAGAGCTTAGATCTTGAAATCGAACCTGCGATTCTACTAAATGATGACTTACATCGGCAACTCGCTCATCAAGCTCCTGTAAGGGAGCATTTACAATGTTATTAACCTGAGTTTCTTCCAATCTCTTATATCTAGCGCTAAGATCTCCGCCAATAGAATTTGGATTCATATTTTCTCCTTTAAACTTTATTTTCAACCATAGCTTTATTATAATTTCTTTTTGTTTTATTAGCAAAAAAAATCCCGCCAGAAAAAAAACCGCGGGATTACAACTAATTTGAATTATAATAATGATTTATCGAGTTTATTTATTAACTGTCGAAAACACTATACTCCAAAGATCATGCTTTTTAAAACGGATATCACGAGAGACCGAAACCCCTGAGTTTTTGATAACTTCCGATAACTTAAGATCAGTATTCCAGCCTAAGTTACGGCAAATAGGAGCTATCCACTTCTCGATAGTCCCCCAAAACTTGCTCTTCTCATTTTGAAAATGGTTAACAAAAACTAAATTACCGTTAGGCTTTAAAACCCTCTTCATCTCGTTGATAGTTTTCACGGGATCAGGAACCACTGAAATGACAAAAGTTGCTAAAACATGATCGAAGCTTTCGTCTTCGAATTCCAGGTTTTGAGCGTCCATCTCCTTTAAGGTAATATTCTGTAAATTTAATCTATCAACTTTTTGCTGAGCCTGCTCAAGCATTCCACTAGAAAGGTCTACACCTACCACCTCACAATCGCTAGGGTAATGCTCTAACGATAAGCCTGTACCCACTCCAACATCTAGGACACGGTCTCCAGGCTTGATATCCATATTTTCAATTACGAACTGGACCCTGGGAGCAAAGAAAATTTTAAAGACTCGATCGTATACTTTAGACCATAACGAATAGATAATCTTAATTTTATTTTCATGCAACATAGCCTGTCTCCTAGTTATTAAAAAAACTTAAAATAACACACTTCCCACATCGATTCAAGGTTTATCAAGTTAGAATATTTTTTAAACTGTGATTGTAACCTGTTCCGCAGCCATAGCGTTTGGCTAAAGATCAAAAGGGATCACGAATTCAACTTACTAGCGAGTTGCAAAACTGCTAACTCTTTAGCCTTGGCTTCGATCTCTACAGTCAACGGGTCTATTTGCATCCAAAACTTCGGGAAATCCTGGAAATCGATATAGTCGGCATGTTTAAAGGGCGCAGAGCCTTGCCAACCGTTCAAGGGTGAAGAAAGATGAAAAAGAGGTTCTCGCCGCCAGGTTTCTAATGCTGCTAAGGTAGCCTCCTCTTCTCCTAGTCGATCGGGAAGGCAACGGTGGTGATGAACATCATATACAAGAGGAAGGTCAATCCTATTACATATTGGCAACAAATCCTGAGGAGTATAGCTTTTGTCATCATTTTCTATCGTCAAGCAGCGCCGCGTTCGCTCTGAAAGGCGCTCCAAATTTTTTTCTAAGCGCTCCAGAGCTTTCTTTTTATCACCGTAGACACCACCAGCATGAATATTGATAAGATCTATCCCCAATAGGTCTGCCAAGAAGCCATGGTATTCCAACTCTCTCAAGCTATTTTCCACAACATCATGACGCAGTGAATTCACAACCACAAACTGATCGGGATGGGTGGTAAGCCTAACATTACAATCTTTAGCACGCCTCTTACAATAATCAGCCTTAGCATATAAATCAGCGCTATCCGGCAAATCTTCCAAAGAGTAACCATGCTGGGGATGAGTATAAAGAGGAAAAAATCGGCTGGTAATACGAAAACTTCCTATCCCCTGATGATGACAAAAGAGAATGCTTTTTTCTAGCTGCTCAAAATTATGCTCGATAAGGGTGCTTAAAAAACGGGCAGGATCTTTTTGACGTTTTAAATTAGTAAGAGTAGTTATCCTGAAGTGGATGGGCTGTTCGACAAACTTACAACATAAACCTAAGCGTATCATCAGCAAAAGAATAAAAAATATATACCGGCAGTCGGACTCGAACCAACGACACACGGATTATGATTCCGTTGCTCTACCACCTGAGCTATACCGGCATATCGTGGATTAAAATTAACGGTGGGCAATGAAACATTGCCCACCGTTAAAAAATAGCGGGGGTAGGATTCGAACCTACGACCTTTGGGTTATGAGCCCAACGAGCTGACCCCTGCTCTACCCCGCGGTAGCTTTAAAGAAATTAAAGATTAGCAGAACCCTCTTTTTTTAGGCAACCCCTAAAATAAAAAAAAATCACCCTTGCCCAAAACCTTGCTCTATCAAGCTATAAGTTCTCTCGACAGCCCCCCTTTCTTTTTGCCAGAGCTTTTTACCGGCATTGCTTAGTTGCTTATAGTAATCTTGGTCGCCGAGCAGATTCTTAACAACTTTTCTAAGACTATTTATTTCGACCTGCTCGCCGGCATGATAACTATGAAGCAATTCAATAAAATCGGGCTGGGAATACATATAAGGGCCACAGACAACAGGTGTGCCATACCATAGCGGCTCAAGGATATTATGCCCTCCCACACCATTGACAAAGCTGCCTCCCACAACAGCTATCGTCGCCAATTGATATAGGTTCCTTAGCACCCCCATAGCATCGACGAGGATAACCCTTTCATCACCAATCCGATCTCCAATAGAGCTATAGCGGGCAAAAGGTAATTTATTAGCTTTTAAGAGGTCAGCAACAGCCTCAAAGCGCTCAGGGTGGCGTGGTACTACCGCTATCAAAATGTCGGGAATATCAGCTAGCGCCTCTAGCAATAATTCCTCTTCCCCAGGGTGCGTCGACCCCAACACTACGAGCTGTCGTTGACTACCTAATCCAAGTGTGCGGCGCCAAACTTCCAGCTCACTAGTTGACAATGAAGGATAGCTATCATCAAGCTTGAGGTTGCCAGTAACTGTCACTTTACCACCATCTACTCCTAGGTCAATAAAGCGCTGGCGATACTGCTTTCCTTGGACAGCATAAATATCGAATAAATTGAAAAGGTCTTGGAAAATCCACCAAAATTGGCGATAGCGTTTCTGTGAACGAGATGAAAGCTTACCATTGACCAAGCAAAGCTTGGCTCCACATTTTTTCGCAGAGCTCAAAAAATTATACCAAAAATCGGTTTCTACAACGATCACAATATCGGGAGAACAGCGCTTGACGATAGGAGATATTATAATCCTTAAATCTAAAGGAAGGTAAACATGATAGTCAGCCTGGGACAAAGTCTTTAATGCTTCTCTGTAACCAGTCTCTGTAACAACAGAAACCAGAATAAGTATCTGAGGGTTTTCAGCCTTAATCTTTTTAATGAGTCCTGCAGCTGCTTTAACCTCTCCAACCGACACGGTATGGACCCATAGCAATTGACGCCCCCTTTTTTCGATATAGGGGAAATCTACCCCCAAGCGATATTTCAAACTGCGCCGATACTTACCATGCCGCCAATAATCCCAAAGGACTTTTGGCAAAAAGCACAAGCCCCCTATTGACAACAAGGTTTCATATAATATCTTTTTAAGCATTAAGACCTTAACATCGAATAAAAGTAATAGGCATTATAACATCGCTCTTAATCATTGCAATAATAAAGGAAACCTCTAAAGCCTGTTCTTATCATAAGATCACTCAAGAATCGTCCTCTTCTACAAGAACTTCTGTGTCCCATCCCTCGAGAATCTCAGCAACCTCTTCGTCGGCTTCTTCAATAGCTTGGCGCTGTTCTTGGGTCAATGTCTCTATGATCGTATTTTGCACTACTTCAATTTGTCTTTCTTGCTCTGCTAGTGTATTTTGAACCCATTTTTCAATTTCTTTACGATAGTGAAAAAGATCTCCTAATGCCTCATTATCTACTAGCGGTGCTTCCGAGGATTTAGCCCTTTCTTTCATTAACTTCTCTACAGCTGCCAAAGCTTTCTTTATCCGCTCTAACTCGTCCTGATCGTTTTTTGTCAGTGCCTGTATCGCCCCAACTCCATCACGACCAGGCTCCAAAGCTTTAAGCTCTTCTTCTTTTTGTGCTTCTAAACCTTTCAGCCAACTTTGCAACCGCTCCAAAGAAAGTCCTCCAGGGACATTTTCTGTTTGCCACAGTATGATATGGTCGTAGATAGCTTCATCAATAGCTTTTTGGCGCTCGTTCCTTTTTATGCCCCCTTTAAGCTTGCCTAACACTGTTTCTGGCTTATCTTGAGCATCCTTTAATTTACCTCGCCGATCTTCCCACTGCTTTTTTTGATCTCTAAACCCTTTTACAGCCTCAGCAATATCACCTAGACTAGAGGATTTTGGAGACGCCTGAGGAAAAACCTTTGAGATAGCCGAGGCAATCTGATTATATTTATCTTCAGAAAGAAGAGATTCTTCCTTTTTAGCGACCGTTGTAGTTTCAACGGCAGGACCTTCTTCTATTTTCTGTTCTTCGAACTTCTTTACTTCAGGAGCTTCTTTTGGCTCTACTTCCTCTACTATCGGCTGTTGTATACCACCTTCGGGCCCCTCTACTTTCGGACCTTCTTCTGGCTCTACTTCCTCATCACCTTCGGTCTCCTCTACTTCAGGAGATTCTTCTGGCTTTTCAGTTTTCTCTACTTTTGGCTGCGGATTATTCAAGATTTTATTGGCTATTGATTGAACTTCTTTAATTACCCCCGTTAAATTTTCTTTTTTTATTTGTTTGTATTCATAAACACGCGGTGTTTGTGTTGAGGGCGGAAAAAACTTAGCTCTTTGTGGGTTCATATGCGCTGATGAAAACTCTTTTTCAAGCTCCCCTGTCTCGTTGATTACCTTTAAAATATTTATGGCCATCTTCTCCCAATCTTCTTTATTAGCTTTAGCAGCCTCTGAAGTGCTCGCTAAACGCCTGCCACCGCTGTTAACGGTAAACTTATATTTTTTACCATTAGGCAAGATAAGGCGACCTTCCTGGTGCATATCGTCAAGTTTTTTATCAAAATCAAGGCCTTTCTCTCCATAAATAGATTTTAAATTACTAAAATCTGAAGATGAAAAATCAAAGAGCGCCATAAAATTATCCTCCGCTTTATTCAATTTCATTTTACCATATTTCTCTTGAAGTATACAACTTGCTAAATACGATTATTAACACTTCCGAGTTTTGGTTGACATTTGGGGTTGTCTAGCATATCTTTTCGGTCTATAATTGTTGACCTATTTAAAATTCGTGAGGGAAAATCTATGAAATTCATCATATCCAAAAATGAGCTAAGTGAGCTAATCGGACATATTCAAAATGTTGTCGCCCAAAAAGGATCCATCCCTATTCTTTCCAACTTCTTAATCGAAGCAGTTGGCAATGAGATTGTGATGACTGCCACCGATCTAACCGTAGGCGTACGCTGCCGTACCGAAGCCAAAGTTATTGAAGAAGGAGCTACAACTTTACCTGCCAAGCGCTTTTTCCAACTTATTAGAGAACTAACAGCTCCCCACATTGAATTTTCATGCAATGCTAACGACGTTACTCAGATCATCGCTGGAGACTCCCGATTTCATATCAACGGGATGAACAAAAGTGAATTCCCTTCACTCCCCAACCTATCGGGAGCTACCCAATTTAATATTCAAGGCGAGCAACTCAAAGAAGCTCTCTTCCGAACGGCTTTTGCTGTTTCCAAAGAAGAACACCGTCATATTTTGACAGGAGTGTTGATGGGCATCGAGAACGGCAACATTTCCTTCGTTGGCACTGACGGTAAGCGTCTAGCAAAGATGGAGCAAACCGTCACTATCGATCCCGCCTTTAGCGGAAAGTTCGTCTTGCCCATCAAAGCTGTCGATGAGATGCTCAAAATCCCTAGCTCCAATAACGTCACTATCTACTTAATGGAAGACCGCATCGCCATAGAAGCTGATAAGATTACAATCATCACCAAACTACTTTCGGGCGAATACCCCGATGTTACCAGAGTCATCCCTCAAACTGCTGAGACCACTATCACCCTTCACCGCGAAGAGCTTATGAGTTTGTTGCGCCAAATCTCTCTCTTCACACCCAATAATGATCACCCTGTACGTTTTATCTTCTCCGACGGTAACCTCAAGCTAAGTGCTAACGATGCTGAAGTTGGCGACGCCAAGGTCAATATGCCCGTAAACTACAGCGGAGAACCCCTTCAGATAGCTTTTAACCCGGGATACTTTCTAGACATCTTGCGCCACAGCAAAGATGAAACCGTTAATATCGACTTGATCGACTGTTATAATCCAGGAATCATCACTGACAGCTCGACTGCTCTGTGTGTCTTAATGCCTATGAGACTTAATGAAGAGTGATAGCTATTTCTTAGCAGCAAGGCATAATATAGCTGATAGGCTTTTATCAGCTATTAAACCTCAGCTGACCTACTGCTATGTTGCTTAACTGGATATATTTAAAAGACTTCCGCAACTATGCCAATGCCTTAGTGGAGTTTTCCCCGACAATCAATGGAATTGTCGGTGCTAACGCTCAAGGTAAAACCAATCTGCTGGAAGCTATCTATTTTTTAATTACAGGACGTTCCTTCCGCACTTCTCAGCTTAGTGATCTTATCAAAGACGGTGCTACTCACTTTTATATCGAAGCAGGCTTTACCAAAGAAAATTTTGAGCAAACGATAAGGATCACCTGTGACGGCAAACAGCGCAACATCATCTATAACAATACCCGATTAACTAACACTTCTCAGCTGCTAGGGATCTTACAAGGGGTGATTCTCTCTCCTGAAGACAAAGAGATCGTCAAAGGAGCTCCACAAGTTCGCCGACGCTTTATCGATATCCACCTCGCCCAAAGCGACCCTTTATATGTCTATAAACTTTCCCGCTACAATCGTGCTATGAAGCATCGTAATCAACTCCTCCGCCTTCATAAGCTTGAAGGTATCGAAAGCTGGGAGCAGGAGATGAGTAATGCTGCTGCCTATATCGTCCAACGTCGACGCCAAGCATTAGATAAATTAAAAGCAAGCTGCTTCGAAACACAGCACGCCATTAGCGACAAAGCCGATGACCTAAAGATCTTCTATAAAAGTTCAGCTTTAGCTGCTTCGGAGTTAAAAAGTATTGCCGAGCATTATAAAGCCCTATATGCCAAACAGCGACCGCGCGAAGTCGAGCAGCGTCATACCATCTCGGGACCTCATCGCGATGACTTCAGCATCACCATCAATGATCAAGATGCCCGATATTTTTCAAGCGAAGGCCAACAGCGTAGCAGCGTAGCAGCCTTACGTTTTGCCGAGTGGCATTGCTTAAATAACGATTGTGAGGGCTTGCCGCTGATGGCTATCGATGATCTAGGTATCAGCCTCGACCAACAGCGCCGATCGAACTTATGCCGACAACTAACCTCATTAGGCCAGGTGTTTATCACTGCGACCGATGAGGTGGAAGAGCTTGCTTCAAATCCATCCTCTTCACTGATAAAAGTCCAGAAAGGCCACATCGCTAATTAAACCCGTGATGCCCCCTAATTTGATTCTCATCCTTGATCGCAGCCCGATCACTGCATATAATTTTTCTGTATTTGCGACATCTGGCGTTTTTCATCACGCTCTTTGATAGCTGCTCGCTTATCATGATGTTTTTTACCACGAGCAATAGCAACCTTAACTTTAACTCGGCCCCGCTTTAGGTACATCGCTAAAGGCACAATAGTTAAGCCTTTCTCTTGTACAGCGACTTTAAGCTTTTCTATTTCATAGTGGTGAACGAGGAGCTTTCTATCACGGCGCTCTTCATGGTTATGGATATTCCCGAATTTGTACTGGGGTATATGAGCCCCTATCAACCACAATTCCCCGTGAATAATTTTTATGTACGCTTCTTGCAAACTGCCACTATGAGCCCTGAGAGCTTTGATTTCTGTACCTGTCAGAACAATCCCGGCTTCATAAGTATCCAAAATCTCATAGTCGTAGCGCGCTTTGCGGTTGTTAACAATATCTGTCATAGTCAATGCCTCATTATAACTTTAAAACAGGGTTTACCATGATGTGTTCCTATTTCAACTTGCCCTGCCTCGAAAAGTTTTTCAAAAATCGATGCTTCAATATATCGGCGCTCTTCAGGAGAATACTTAGGAAGAGCATACGCCCAATGACGCCCTCGTTTTTTTAGCATCACGGGATCGGTATCGCCAATACCACTGGTCATAGTTTTCATATAGTCTTCAAAATAAATCCAACCGAGGCTGGCAACACTTTCCAAACTATGCTCAACATGACGATGATTACGTAAAGTCATCAAATGCTTAGGCACATCATAATCGATAAAATCATAGCGAGGATGCTTAAGAATATAAAGAGAGCGCTGAGCATCGGTCATCCTCAGCCAATTACCAGCTAATTCGGTCATCATCAGCTTACCATTCTGGACTTCACCCATCCTCATCTGAATGATCCTGATAATAATTCTATCCAGATAACACTTGCTTTTTTGATAATCATCGGAAAATTTGCATTGTGACAATAAGGTTGCCGCTGTTCTCTCTGCTAGAGAGTAACCCGAATCCTCCTCTTGAACTGTCAAAGGAGCCTCCTTAACTGCTTTGATGACGGACGTCATATCGGAAACAAAAGCATGCCCTGGATCTGTAGGAGTTTCGATATTTTCGACATCTTCAATAGTATGAGGCGTGCTGTCGGCAAGGTACTGAAGGTATTTACCCCATTCATAAAAAGGCGTAACGATTTCCTTCCAATCTTGTCCTAGACGCTTATACCTTAAGCAGCAAACGCAATTGAATTCTAGGTGCAGCATATATTCTTCAAATTCTTCACGGCTAAGGTTATACTTTTCGCGGATGTCATGAGAACGTAGCTGCAGTTCTGGGGAAGAAAAAAGGTCGTCGATGATATCATTAAAGATAGGATCTTCAAAGTTAAGCTCTTCGAGGTAACGTTGATAGTTTTTGGGATACAAAAGATACTTTTCTACTAGCGACTGAAAGATATTGTCGGAAGTACGAGAAATCATATACCAGCTAGGCAAAACATGAATAGGGACCTTGCGCAAAAGCCCCTGAAAAAACTCCATCCCCGGCTTAAAATCCTCATCGAATTTCATAATCTGAAAGTCGTAATACTTCCTCATCTCCTTGTCGACAATAATGCTATGACCTTCTATTTTAAATAGCCCCGTCTTAAGAAGCTTATCCAAAGAAGGCATAATAGCACTGATGGGTTCTTCTAGCTGCTCGGAAATTTCTTCTATTGAGACTTTTAAAGAGCTATTGAGGATCTCATCGAGAACGTCAACATCTAAAGTCGTAAAGTGAGCCATCATGATCCGGTTCTCAATATCACGCTTATAATCATAGTCTTCGAGGTTGATTTTATTTTTTTTAGTATTACCTACGATCATCTTATTAATTCCGCCTTTATATTATAATATGGTATCTCCTCGCCCCGCACTTTATTATACGTAGAAGGAGCATTTTTTGCTAAACTATTTCGCCTTCCTGCCGATCACTATAATAGAGGTTAATTTAGGAAGAGGTATCTATGAGTAAGAAGACAAAAAAAATCAAAAAAATAGGGTTGTTAGCTCGCCCCCAAAACAAGCGTATCAGAACTGCCACCGGTTGGCAAAAGCACGTCGCCAAAGAGCTGTCCGCCAGAGGCTAGCAAATTATTCTTTTACCATCCCCAACCGATTACATAGCAATTCTGCATTAAGAATCGCTCCCCCGGCAGCACCTCTCACGGTATTATGAGATAAGATCACAAATTTATAGTCTAGGAGCGAGCAAGGGCGCAAACGCCCAATACTAACGGCCATCCCATTTTCAAGGGTGCGATGAAACCGAGGCTGAGGATAACTTGGTTCAGAAAAATAATGCAAGGGCTGGTGAGGCGCCGAAGGCAGATTCAGCTTCTGAGGCCTCCCCCGAAAGCTTTTCCAAGCATTGGTAAGATCTTCAGCTTGTGCTGGTGTTTTTAATTTTACCGAAACACATTCTAAGTGACCATCACTGACAGGCACCCTATTACATTGAGAGCTGATAGTAATATCACCTAAAATCTTATGGGCTTCGCTCTCGATTTTATGTTCCTCTTCGGCAATATAAGGGATAATATTATCAATAATCTGGATAGCAGGCACCCCAGGCAAACCTGCCCCTGAGATACCTTGCATAGTAACAACTTGGACAGCTTCGACGCCGAACTTATCGACTAAAGGCTTTAAAGCTAATGCCAGCCCTGTTACAGCGCAGTTGGGGTTTGTAATAATTTTACCTTCAGGCCACTCTTGATAACCTAGACTATCCAAATGATGAGGATTGACTTCAGGGATTAGCAGCGGCACCCCAGGGCTAAAGCGATGGTTTTTAGCATTAGAGACTACTAAATAACCAGCACTAGCGAAGTTGCTTTCAATATCTCCAGCCACATTACTATCGAGCCCCGAAAAAACCAGCTTGGCAGGAAGATTAGGAAGGCACTCCTGTAGCTCCATAGAAGCTACTTTAGGGGGAATAGGAGCCGTCTGAATCCATTGGACGGCTTGTTCATATTTTTTCCCCGTCGAACGAGGAGAAGCTGCTAATGCTACCACTTCAAAATAGGGATGATCGGCTAGCAGCTCGACAAATTTCTGGCCTACTGTGCCTGTCGCGCCTAGGATAGCTACGCTGATTTTTTTTTCTTTATTACTAAAGGTAGGATCAATTGTTGCCATGACAAAATTTCGTTGTTGAATTATTCATAAGCTATATTATAAAAAGAGGTCTATAACAAGTCTTTTAACGAGGTCAAGATAATGCAATATACTAAAGACGAACTCAACCAAAATCTTTTGCTAGACAACAATCAGCGCAAGGTAGTGGGAGAAAAAGATCGCCCACAGATTGAAGCCTGCATCGCCGCTTTAGAGCCTAGGGGCAATGTCTTGGAAATCGGCTTCGGCATGGGATATTCGGCCAACAAAATCCAAGAATATCAACCTCTAAGCCACACCATTATCGAAAACGACCCTATGGTGCTCAATAAGGCTCGAGAATGGGCTAAGGGGCGTCCCAATGTTTATATCATCGAAGGCTCCTGGCAAGAAAATCTCGATAACCTTGGTGTCTTTGATACGATCTTCTGTGACTATCATGCTGGCGACCTCGAAGAAAATTTCAACCTCCAGCAAAACATCCATAAAATTTCTCAGGATTGCCAAAAAATCAATGACCAGATCCAGCAAAACCTAAAGTCTTTCAAAAATCTCAAATTTTCTGACCAAGATCTTGACAAATTTCTTGAAGACCTTAAAAAACAGGAAAACTTTTCGAGTTTCGATGTCGCTGACTTTATTGACAAGCTCGTTGATCAAGGAAATATTACAGCCCCCCAGCAGCAAGCTTTTCTCGAAAAATTTGAACAACAATTTAGCTCTATCTCTAATGAAGCCTCAGAATCATCTCCATCATCGCCACCAAAAAACATTCTGGAAAGCTGCTTAACGAAGATGACCCCTGAAGCTAAACTAGCGACTCTTTTAAGCTTCGAAGATTACCGACGCCTGCAAGATTACCTTAAAGGAAGCCTAGCATCCTACTCTGGAATCTCTTGCATCCCTAAAGGCTTGCATGAAGCCGATGATGGGCTTATGTTGTTGATTACACGCTCATAAAAAAACGCTGCTCAGACGAGCAGCATTTTTTTTATTGCAATACTCACAGGAATCTTTGTGAGAAGCATCTGTACCCATGATTACAACCTAATCTTTCGTTAGCCAAATACTGTAGATAACGGTAAGGTTAGGTTACAACCAAGAATTTTATCCTTACCATTCGTCTGAATCAGGATCGAGGATATCTCCTCCCCAGCCGCGCTTAAAACGACCGTTATCACTAAAAGCATCATCGCTTTCTTCTTCATCCTCACTGTCATAATCGCTATCGTCGTCGAACTGCTGTTCTTCCTCAATATCCATGTCCATCTCTTCATGTGCTGGCTGCATTTCAATATCGGTCATCGATGTCGACTCCGAAAAAGCCGCTTTTCCTGTTGTACGCTTGGGAGTCACATACTCTTCGATTTCTCCTGTTTCTTTAAGAAACTTCAAGCGATCAATCTCTTCGTTAATTTTAGCTTTTAAAGCTTTTATTTCTTCCTCATGCTTAGCTTCGTCTTTTTGGGGAACCATCCCTAGCTTCAGCCACTGTTCTAGATCAGCTAGCTCTTGCTCCATCTTTTTAAGCTTATCACTTTTCATAACCATAACAAAAACCTATCGGATTAGTTTTCAATCTTAGGCGTGCGTTTAAACTATTGGATCATTTTTTGTAAACATCTTTTTTAAACCTGCGCTTTTCTTCATGTGATTAAATCCTTATTACAAACAGCTATAGGGCTCACCGCAAAAGAAACCCTTTTCAAATATTTGCTAAACGTATTAGAAAAGGTATAAGATCTATAAAATTGTGGAGCCTTTGGATGAACCGCGATAATTTAAATGTACTAAACAGTGAATACCTCGAAGAACTATACCAGCAATATCAGCAGCACCCCAAAAACCTCGATAAAGCTTGGTGCACATTTTTTCAGCAGCTAGAAAATGCTCCTTCACACAGCAGCGAACCGCCTTCTAGCAAGCCTTCTTCTCTCAATAATGAGCCCCCCTCTACCCCTCCCCCTCGTATTATCGAAAAAGAAAAAATCATCGTTAATGCCGATCAGCGCATTTTTAATTTAGTTCATGCTTTTCGTGTTTGGGGACACTTGGCAGCTAAAGTCAACCCTATAGCTACAGAGCTTACCTCCACCTCTGATGTGCCACAATTACAGCTAGAAACCCAAGGGTTTACCTCTACCGACCTCGAAAGAGAATTCCCCTCTGTAGGTTTACTTAAGGCGCCACAGGCGCCCCTGAAGGAAATTCTTAACGCCCTAAAAGAAACTTATTGCGGTAAGCTAGGTGTTGAATATATGGATCTCCGTAAAGGAGAAATGGAGAGCTGGCTCCAGCAGCAAATAGAACCTACCCATTTTATCCCACAGCTTACCATTGAACAAAAACAGTTGATACTCCAACACCTCAACAGGTCTGAACTATTTGAAAAGTTCCTACAAACAAAATATAGCGGTCAAAAACGTTTTTCTATCGAAGGAGGAGAAACTTTGATCCCTATGCTCGCCGGGCTTATTGAACAAGGCAGCTCTTTAGGCGTTGAAGAATTTGTTATCGGCATGGCCCATAGAGGGCGCCTGAATGTTTTATCTAATATTCTCGACAAATCTTATGCTGACATTTTCAATGAATTTGAAGACAATTATTTCCCTCAATCCTTTGAAGGCAGCGGCGACGTTAAATATCATAAAGGGTTTACAACGGAAAAAGTTACCTCTGCCGGCAAGAGAATAAAGGTTACCCTCGCCGATAACCCTAGCCACCTAGAGTCTGTCGATTGTGTTGTTGAGGGAATGGTAAGAGCCAAACAGTCGGCTAGCAACGATTACGATAACCGCAATAGCCACTTACCAATATTGATCCATGGCGATGCAGCTATAGCAGGACAAGGCGTCGTTTATGAGTGCCTACAACTCAGCCAACTAAAAGGCTATACTACTGGTGGCACTATCCATATTATCATTAATAACCAGATAGGCTTTACAACTCTCCCTCAAGATGAACGTTCAACGTCATACTCTTCAGATATAGCAAAAGCTTTTGGGGCGCCTATTTTCCATGTCAATGCCGAAGACCCTGAAGGTTGCTACTATGCTGTCATGCTGGCATCGAAGTTGCGCCAACGCTATAATTGCGATGTTTTCATAGACTTGAACTGTTACCGCAAGTGGGGCCATAACGAAAATGACGAGCCCTCTTTTACCCAGCCTAAAGAGTATGAAATTATAAGAAAGAAAAAACCTATCAGGGATCTTTACCGTGAACAGCTAATAAAGCAAGGGATAGTAGAACGATATCTAGCGGAGCGTTTAGAAGCTGATTATAAAGATCAACTTCAAAGAGCTCTAGAAGGCCAGCGCTCTTTTATCGGAGAAATTACCCACGAACTCGAAAACCCCGTTAATGAAAGTGATCAAAAGCTACAAAAAATCAAACGACAGCTTTTAAAAAACATCGACACCACTGTATCTGCTAAGCTCCTAAAAAAGATTACTACGGAAAGTTGCAGGCTTCCCCAGGGATTTCAGCCACACAAAAAATTGCAGCGCGTAATAAACAGCCGACATACAATGATAGACCTCCACCATCCTGACAAACCTAAAATCGATTGGTCTATGGCAGAGCAGTTAGCTCTTGGAAGCCTATTGTGGGAGGGGCGTCATGTCAGAATGTCCGGGCAAGATTGCCTACGAGGAACCTTCAGCCAACGTCATGCTGCATGGGTCGATCAAGATGACAATAGCCATTACTTCCCCTTAAGCAATCTTAAAAAAGATCAAGGTCGCTGGACAATTTATAATTCACCACTATCCGAGTATGGCGTTCTCGCTTTTGAATACGGCTATAGCTTAAGCAGCCCCGAAAGCCTAACACTTTGGGAAGCTCAGTTTGGTGATTTCAGCAATGGAGCCCAAATAATTTTCGACCATTATATTACTACTGGGGAGCAAAAATGGGGTCATGCTAGTGCTTTAACAATCTTACTACCTCATGGCTATGAAGGTCAAGGGCCTGAGCATTCTTCGGCTAGAATTGAACGTTTCCTGCAGTTAGCTGGAGATTATAATATCCTCATCGCCTACCCCAGCACTCCGGCACAATATTTTCACCTTCTCCGCCGCCAAGCTCTACTTTCTACTAAGAAGCCCCTTTTTATCTTTACTCCTAAAAGCCTGCTACGCCACCCCAGATGCACCAGCAGCTTAAACGATCTTACCGAAAGAGGCTTTAGCGAAATCATCGATGACCCCGAGTCGCCAGCAGCGCCTAGCAAAATTGTTTTTTGTACGGGCAAAATATATTACGAACTTCTCGAACGACGGCACGCCGAGATGGATCAGACTATAACTATTATCAGAATCGAGCAGCTCTATCCGTTAGCTACCGACAAGCTTCGGAAGATTATCCAAAAATACCGAAAGGCAAGCCAATTTTTTTGGGTTCAGGAAGAACCCTCGAATATGGGCGCCTGGAAGTATTTACGCCCCAAGCTCGAAAAGCTCCTATCCGAAGGGCGGAAGATAAAATACGTTGGCCGCCCCCGCAGCGCTTCTCCTGCAGCAGGGTCTTATCGGCAGCACCAAAAAGAACAGGCAGAGATTATCGATGCCATTTTTGGAATGGAGCCTAAAACTTATCATGAATTTTCTATAGGTCAAACAGTAAGAGGTTAAGATGAAAAAACCAATTAAAGTCCCTCAGATGGGTGAATCCGTTACCCCTGCAACCATCGTCAAGATCCTACAAGAGGACGGTGCTAACGTTAAAGCAGAACAAGAGATCTTAGAATTAGAAACCGAAAAAGCTAATCAGCTGCTTTATGCTCCTATCAGCGGCAAGCTCCACCTAGATGTGAGCGTTGACGATAAAATTCCTTTTGGAAAAACAATCGGGTATGTAGAAAATGACCAGCCCGAAGAAGAAGAAGAAGAAGATAACAATAACGATAAAAGCAAAGAAGAGAAAACTGGTAAAGGCGAAGGTAAAGAAAAAGCACCTGAAAAACAACAACCATCCCGTAAAGAACCTTCGGACAAAGGAGCTAGAGTTAGCAAAGAGAATTACCTCCAAGCTTTAATATCACAAAAAGAAAAACAGCCTACAGCAAAACAAGAAGCAACTCCCTCGCCTTCCCGTGAAGAAGAAAAGAAAAAACAGAAGCCTCGCGAAACACGCCAAAAAATGTCCAACCTCCGCAAAGTTATCGCTTCCCGTCTGTTAGATGTTCAGCAACAGACGGCTATGGTTACAACTTTCAATGAAATTGATATGAGCACCGTTGTAGACCTCCGCGCTAAATACCAACAATCTTTCCAAAAGGCTTATAATACCAAGCTAGGGTTGATGGCATTTTTTGTTAAAGCCGTCACCTCTGCCCTCCATAGTTGGCCGCTTCTTAATGCATATATCGATAATGAGGAGATCGTCCAACGCCACTATTATGACATAGGGGTTGCTGTAGGCACTGAAAAAGGACTTTTCGTTCCGGTATTGAAAGGTTGTGACAAACTTTCTTTTTCCGCCATCGAGCAAACTATCGACCAATATGCCAAAAAAGCCAAAGAAGGTAATTTAGCCGTCGAAGACCTGCAAGGAGGAGGTTTCACCATCACTAATGGAGGTATTTACGGATCTTTGCTTTCAACGCCTATCATCAACCCTCCACAAAGTGCTATCTTGGGGATGCACAAGATCGTCAAAAAACCGGTGGTTGTTGACGATCAGATAGTTATAAGACCAATGATGTTCTTAGCGCTAACTTATGACCATCGCCTTGTCGACGGGCGCGAAGCTGTTTCCTTTTTAACACATATAAAGGAATGCCTAGAAGACCCTGCCCAGCTCTTGCTAGGTTTACCGTCTTAACCCCTAATTGTGGAGGATTTTAACATGGCCAAAAAATATGACGTCGCTATTATTGGATCAGGCCCAGGAGGCTATGTGGCAGCTTTACGCTGTGCTCAACTGGGTTTATCGACGGTGTGCATAGAAAAAAGCGACAATCTTGGAGGAACTTGTCTCAATGTCGGTTGTATCCCTTCAAAGTTTCTCCTCCAAGCTACCCACACCTACCACAAGGTCACCAATGAAGCTACCGAATGGGGGTTAGAAGCTCAGAACCCACACATAAACTTTTCTAAGTTGATGCAGCAAAAGCAAAAAATCATCGACAACATCTCTGACGGGATCAAAAGCCTCTTTTCACAGGCTGAAATTGAGCTTATCCATGGAACCGGGCGTTTAACGTCTGCTACTACTATAGCTGTTATAGATGCTGAAGAAAATTCAATTGCTGATATAGAAGCTACCAATATCATCATTGCTGGTGGGTCGGAACCTGTAGAGTTACCCTTTTTAGAGTTCGACGAAAGCCAGGTACTTTCATCTGTTGGAGCTCTTAATATCAACCACATCCCTGATAAACTATTGATAGCAGGGGCAGGAGCTGTTGGGTTAGAGATGGCTTCCATATACCAGCGGCTAGGAAGTCAGGTGACTGTCGTTGAACTTCAAGATAGGATTGCCTCCGGAATAGACCATACTATTTCAGAATCCCTTCAACGTGCTTTAAAGTCACAAGGTATCAACTTCCAGCTTTCCACCGAAGTTACTAGAAGCAAGAAGGCTGAGAACTATGTTTCTCTAATTTTAAGTCAAGAACACCAAAGCACGTTGGCTACAGCCAATGCTGTTCTGGTAGCTGTTGGTCGCAAGCCTAGTTTAGAAAATCTAGGACTTGACCAACTAGGCATCCAGCTTTCCCCTAGAGGTTATATCAACGTTGATGATAATTTCCGAACTGTTCATCCTAATATTTTTGCTATCGGAGACCTGATCGAAGGGCCTATGTTAGCTCATAAAGCATCAGAAGAGGGTGTTGCTGTAGCAGAAATCATAGCTGGTAAGCCAGCATCTGTAAACTACATGACTATTCCCAATATTGTTTATACCTGGCCCGAAGCTGCTAGTGTAGGATTCACCGAACAAGAAGCTGCCGAAGCCGATATTGATTTTAAGGTAGGAATATCGCCTTTCAAGGCCAATTCACGCGCGCGCTGCTATGGAGACACCTCTGGAATGGTAAAAATTATCGCTGAAAAACACCACAATCATATCATAGGCATTCATATCTTGGGGCCCCAAGCTTCTGAATTAATCAACACCGGTGTCATGGCCATTACCAAAAAAGCTACCCTGGAAGATCTATCAAAAGCTAATTTTGGCCACCCCACACTTTCTGAAGCGCTTAAAGAGGCAGCTCTTGCTGCTCAGAATAAACCTCTCCACCACTAAACTTATACCTGTGGCGCATAAAATACCTCGAATTGCCGAAGTTCGAGGTATTTTAATGCGCCACAGGTATTATATAAAGAGCGCCAAAATCATAATAATTCCCACTATCAGGTGAAGATTAACTGTTATCTGCGAAGATCTTATTAAGGCCTGCTTATCATCAAAAGCGGTTTGGATGATTTTACCGGCTTTATAAGCTAAGAAGAGTAATGCCAAGCTGCTCAAAGATAGAACCCCGATAAACCCTAAAAGATAGTTGAGTAACAACGTCCCAAAAGATATTCCTACAAGAATATAATAGGCTATATAAGCTTTAGGTAGCGTAACAACTCTCACCAAATTCCAACGGCCGCCATGTAAGTCGTTGTAGTAATCAGGAACTTCATTAGCAAACAAAACTGTGGTAGTTAAAAAACCTAAGGGCAAAGAAAGCATAAAAGTTCTAGGCTCTGTCCTTAAAGTTTCACCCACATGATAATACTCGCTATAATAACGCCTGCTTTAAACATCAAAGCTGTTTTATCATAACGTGTTGCTATA
>JBNJDP010000004.1:0-53745 GCA_051744985.1 Chlamydiota bacterium
TCTCTGTTCTAATTCTTCATAGGTAGGTTTCATGCTAAAATACCTTAAAAAATTTCACTCTATCTTGCAATGCTAATTTGCACCCCGTGACCGATTACGATTATACAAAAATAGCTTGCGATTATCACTTTGCTTTGTGATGTGAGCTTATAGAAGTAAAAAAACCGCGGTAAAGTTATATATTACCGCGGTTTTTTAGTTTAATATTTCTATTATTTTATCGATCTTTGAAAACGTCTTTGATCAAGTCTATAGCAGATAAGCCAGCTTTGGAAGTGTGATAGACGGTCGATCCTATAGCGATGGACGTTAGTCAGCCAACAGTAATGGTTGCGAATATTCCAAGTGGTGGTGCAAAGTTCCAAGCACCTGCAACAAGGAAACACCCTATTGCAGATAGGCTTCCACTAAATATAGTGCCAACAATCGCTTCTGCTAATTTTTGGGCATGTTTATCAGCAATTGAGTTGTTGCTAAGACCCATATTATGATTATCATACTGGGTTTGGGTGCCAGCGTTAATACTATTGGTTGGACCCATATTATGATTATCATACTGGGTTGAGGTAATACTATTAGTTGGACCCATAATTAATTCTCCTATGAATTAGTTAACTTATGCTTATATTATAGCCCAACTGTGAATTATTTATTTTAAGATAGTGTTAAAGTTTTATTAAAATAAAAAAGGGCCGATCCATTGGATCAGCCCTTTGTATTAAAAAACCAGTGATAGGGTGAGCTATCGAGGTTTAGAAGAACAAAATTTATTGTTTTTGATCTTCGTCATCATCGACGATTTCAACATCAGCATCTTCGACGTTATCTTGTTCTGCAGATCCGGCCTGTTCACCTGGCTGAGGGCCTGCTTCGGGACCCTGTTGACCACCAGCAGCTTGAGCCATAGTTTCACCGATCTTTTGCATAGTAGTGTTGAGCTCCTCGGTCTTTTGCTTCATCTGTTCCAAGTCTTGGCTTTCGATAGCTTTTTTAAGCTCGTCGACTTTACCTTGGATTTCTTGAGATACCTCAGCAGGGATTTTATCTTTAAAATCTGTGAGGGCCTTTTCGGCGCGGAAGCAAAGAGCGTCGGCTTCATTTTTTGTCTGAGCCTCTTCGAAGCGTTTTTCATCTTCAGCAGAGTGCTTTTCAGCGTCTTTAACCATGCCGTCGATTTCATCTTCGCTTAGACCAGAAGTTGCTTGGATCTTGATGCTTTGCTCTTTACCGCTCTGCTTATCTTTAGCGGATACATGGAGGATTCCGTTAGCGTCGATATCGAAGGCAACTTCGATCTGAGGCGTACCTCGAGGAGCTGGTGGAATATCCGTCAGGTCAAAGCGTCCGATCTCTTTGTTGTCCTTTGCCATCTTGCGCTCACCTTGTAATACTACAATAGTAACCGCAGGCTGGTTATCGGCAGCAGTAGAGAAGACTTGTTTCTTCTGGGTAGGGATGGTAGTGTTGCGCTCTACCAAAGGAGTCATCACTCCACCTAAGGTTTCGATCCCCAAAGTTAAAGGGATAACGTCTAGCAAGAGAACATCTTTAACTTCTCCAGCTAACACCCCGCCTTGGATAGCAGCACCTACTGCTACTACTTCATCAGGGTTGACGCCTTTGTTAGGCTCGCGTCCGAAGATTTCTTGGACTAGCTTTTGCACTGAAGGCATTCTGGACATTCCGCCTACTAGTAGAACATCTTGAATATCTTCTTTTTTTAGTCCAGCATCTTTTAAGGCTTTATAGCAAGGCTCGCGAGTACGTTCGATCAAGCTCAAAGCTAAATTCTCTAGCTGTGCTCTGCTGAGGGTTATTTGAAGGTGCTTGGGACCAGAAGCATCCATGGTTATGAAAGGCTGGTTGATTTCGGTGCTTTGGGTTGTAGAAAGCTCACACTTAGCTTTCTCAGCAGCATCCCTCAAGCGCTGAAGGGCCATCTTATCTTTGCGAAGGTCGATGCCGTTTTCTTTTTTGAATTCCTCAACGATCCAGTTGATAATGGCGTTGTCAAAGTCGTCGCCGCCCAAGTGCATATCACCGTTGGTGGCTAACACTTCAAAGACTCCGTCGCCAATTTCTAGGATAGAGATATCGAAGGTTCCTCCTCCTAAGTCAAAAACAGCGATTTTCTTCTCGACATCTTTGTCTAAGCCGTAAGCTAATGCTGCTGCTGTAGGCTCGGGGATGATACGCTTAACATCCAGCCCAGCAATGCGTCCTGCATCTTTAGTAGACTGACGCTGAGAGTCGTTAAAGTATGCAGGAACGGTGATGACAGCCTCTTCGACTTCCTCTCCGAGGTATTCTTCGGCGGTTTTTTTCATCTTTCTAAGAACATGAGCGCTGACTTCTTCTGGGGGAAGAGTCTTATCATCTACTTTAAAAGCTGCATCGCCATTATCTTTTTTTACCACCGGAAAAGACACCGTTTCTAGCTCCGACTGAATTTCGCTATATTTGCGACCTATGAAACGCTTAGCCGAATGGAGGGTTTTTTCGGGGTTGGTAACAGCTTGGCGCTTAGCAGGGGTTCCTACTAGCATTTCATCGCCTTTAAAAGCGATAATCGAAGGTGTTGTTCTTGTACCTTCGGCGGAGGTGAGCACTTTAGCTTGTCCACCTTCCATCACTGCTACGCAGGAGTTAGTGGTTCCAAGGTCAATGCCTATAATAGGTTTCTTTTTAGCCATGTTATTCTCCTTGTTTGTTTTCTTCTTCTTGATTTTGATTGATTTCTAAAATTTCTTCAGCTTCAGCTGCTGGGGTTTTGGCGACCTTAACATGTGCAGGCCTAATGATTCTGTCGCCCATCTTGTATCCGGGAGCAAATTCTTCTAAAATCCAGTTGTCTGTTTGTTCTTCGGTTTCTACAGTTTCGATAGCCTCGTGGAAATGAGGGTCGAAATGGCAGTTTTCAGCATGGTAGATAGTGATACCTTGATTGGCGATAACTTCCTTAAATTGGTTGAGGATCATCTGAAAGCCTAAAGCCCAGTGTTTAACCTCATCGGACTGTTCTTCAGAAAAGCTAAGAGCTTTATCAAAGTAATCTAAAGAAGGTAAAAATTCTAAGATCACATCTTGGATAATAAATTTGGTGTGATCTTGCTTTTCTTTCGTCAAGCGCTTTCTTATATTTTCCGATTCGGCTAAAACTCGTAAATACTTGTCTTTATAATCTTCAAGTTCTTCCTTGAGCTGGTTGAGTTCTTTTTCGGAAATTTCTACCATCTTTTCAGATTCTTCGGATTTATTTTTGTCCTCTTTTTTAGGGGCATCTTTTTTTGACATCGATTAGTACTCCTTATTATGATTGATCTTCTAGTAGAAGATGTTCTTCCTTGTTCAAATACAGCGAACCTGTTTGAGGGTGGCGGAAGCTAATTTGAAATTTATATAAACTTTGGGTTAGGGTGGCGCTTATTTGATCGGCTATTTTCTCTAGCAGTTCAAAATAATGGTCGTAAGGCATTCTGAGAGGCCCTAAAATACCTATAGCCCCTGTAGGAGAGCGGTTAATATGATAAGGATGGCTGATGACGGCGCAGTGGCTGCCAATACCGACCTCGGATTGGAGATCTTCACCTATCCAATATTTTTTGCTATTAGTTCTTAATGATTCTTTAAGGAGGTGGCGCATAGCTTCGTCATTTTCAAACAGTGATAAACCACTAGCGAGAGCAAAGGCATCGCTAAACTCAGGGTGGGTTAGAAGTCTAGAAAAGCCTGTTTGATGGAGATCCTCATGACTGAAGTTCGAATAGCCTACCATGTAACGAACAATTAGCTCGTCGTAGAAATCGTGGGCCAAGGATAGTTCTTCATCGCTTAGATCCGTAGGATGGTCGAGCTTGGTCATACGCCAATGAAAATAATTTTCTATTCTCTTTAGCGTAAAAGAGCTTATCTTAGTATTAGAGAAAAGAGTATGGGTGTGTACAAGTCCAAAATCAGTGATGATAACCCCTAGGCAGCGCTGATCATCAATGTTGACTAGTTTGATATCTCTAATAAAGTCGTGGTCGAAGCGGGGAGCGGATAAAAATACAGCACATTGGCTTAGCTCGCTGAGAACCTCGGCGGCATTTTGAAGGTACCCCGCAATCTCTTTGGTTTCACCGATTTCAAGGCGTGCTAGAAATTTTTCTTCTTGAGGGCTTAGTCCCGTTGTTTTTGTCTGTAGTAAAGTCTTTTCAGCATATGCCTTGAAAGCCTTGTCAGTAGGGATGCGCCCTCCTGAGGTGTGCTGCTGATGCAAATAACCCTTCTTTTCTAAGTTGGCGAAGTAGTTGCGAATGGTTGCAGAACTTAAGTCGCCAAAGCCATGCTCTTTCAATGTTTGCGATCCAATAGGCTTGCTGGAAGTGATATATAAGTCCACTAAACCTAGCAAGACTAGTTGCTCGCGTTCACTTTTGCTATGCTTTTTTAAGTCATTAAATTTCATATAAGAAGGAAGATTAAAATTTAAAACACCATCATAACGGACTATATTTTTATAAGCAACCCTTTTTAGCACTCTTATAGTTAGATTGCTGGATTACTTAAGTGCAAAGTGTCAGAGCGTATAATTTGGCAGGTTGATCTAAGAGCAGGGCGTTGGCACAGTCGTTGAGGGTAGTTCCGGTAGTCATAACATCATCGACGATCAAGATGTTTTTATCGACGAGATCGAAATTACGTTTCAAAGTAACTTTAGAGGGGTGGTTATATTTACGCTGAGAGGCAGGAAGGAAAGTTTGAGAAAAACGGCTATTAGTGATCTGAAAAGGGTTGATGACCTCGACATCGATATAGTCAGCAAATGCTAAAGCTAGAAGGTGAGCTTGATTGTATCCGCGGCGTAGTCGTCTGAGATAAGAGGTCGGGACAGGAGCGATGAGGTCGGGTTTAGGCCATCTCAGACGCATCCACTGGCTATACATTAATTTAGCGGCATAGCCGGCTAAAAAAGGCTGAGAATAATACTTTAGTGACTTTACTATAGTAGCTGCTGCTCCCTGATAAGGAAGAGCAGCGGCACGCTTTACAAAAGGTGATGGTTTTTTATGACACCTATAGCAATGATTAGTTACAGAATTATACTGGGAGGTGAAACAACGTGGGCAGCGTTGGGAAGGGTTGATTATAGTAAGCTCTTCGTAACAGTAGGCACAGAAGATGAAATCAGATGATGGTTCTACTTTTTGAAGACAGTGGAGGCATAGAGGAGGGAAGCACAGCTGACGAAGCTTGAGAAGGCTACTTTTCAGCATGAGCATATTCTACGGGTTGTTTTTGGAAAGTGTAAGAGGGATCTTGTAGGGTGCCTCGGATGGTGATAGTAAATAATTCGGCAAGTTTGAAAAGGATGTTGTATTGCTTCATTTTAATTTTAATGTAAAGGTTGCCATTAAAATCCATAAAAGAAGTATCGCCTGGCTTTTTTGAGAGGAGGAACTTGGAGATATGACCTTCACTATAAATGTCTTTCAGCTCAGTGAGTTCCACTCTCCCATTTCTAATTTGGTATAAGATGGTACCTTTAACAGGAGTGAGCATGTCGGGATCAAGACCGATGCGGGCAATAAGGTCAGCGGGGATAGCTAGCAAAGATTTCATGCCACTATTTTTTTTGCTGTTGTTGAACTTAAGATAACCATGGCCTTGGTAGCTGTTTTTATTAAAAAGTTCTCCTTGGAGGTTTTCGAGGCGTAGCTCATCAATAATGAGAGGGCGAGAGGCACCGCGTCCTTGAGATGAGCTTTCATAGAGGATGCTGGGACGCAAATTTTCAATGGATAGATAGGGGGAGAAAAAATACCAGCCACGATAATCGCTATGCTTAAAACTTATCTGTGGACAGTGGAAAGTGCCAGCATGGTCTTTAACTTGGATGTTTTTAAGGTAGGTATGCTGAGGAAGCCAATTAATTTGGGCGTATAGGTTGTCAAAGTTGTACCCCAAAAGTCCAAAATGGCGACCTTTAAGGGTGCCTTTAAATCGGATTTTATGCCAATCGTCTTTGTTTAGACTGCATTGGCCTACCATTTCATAGCCATCACCAACCTGCAAGCTTTCGAGCTGTTGTTGTAAATATTCGGGGAATAACCACTTAAGTTCAGCGAAGTTCATTTGCACCTTTCCTTGGAAGAGGTAGGCTTGGTTTGAGGAATAGTTGCGTAGAGGTAAGATATAAGCTTTAAGACCCGAAAAATTACCTTCGATAGTATCGAACTGTAATCCTTGGCTTTCTGAGCGATGCCAGTTGCAGGTTAGCGGCTGCAAACCTTTTACATGTAGCTCTTCAGGAGATTCATCACTTAAATTGAGCTGGCCTTCTTTAAGATCAGGGAAGTCAGCAGAGCCATGAACCCAGAAAGTGTGTTGATGGTAGCGGTATTGTGAGGCCCAGTACAGTTGATGCAAGTGATAAGAGAGGGTAGAATTTTTAATGTCGTGGTCATAGTTAAGAAAACGGTATGTGCCAGCCTTTAAAGAAAGATCCCATGAAAAGTCATCGGGGAAAGCGTATAGGCTGAAGCTTCCTTGAAGAGGGGAATTTTTTTTGAGGGTCGGCAGTTCTTCCAAAAATAGGTGTCGAGAATGGTTGTCGAAAGTTTTTTCTAAAAGGCTACGTAAGCTTTTAAGGTGATGGTAGGGGATAGAAAATTCTAGCCCTTCGAAGGCTAGGGAATGAGTATCTATGCGGTATTTAAATTTGTTGAGAGTAAACTGCAAATTGTTACTAGGATATCGATTGGTAAACTTTATGCCGTTAATGATCGGATTATCTAAAGCTATCTTTATATGAGAATCGATCTCCCATAAACGCTCAGGAACCTTTAAGAAGATTTTCATGTCGCCAGCAGCTTGTAAGTTCCCTTGAGGGAACCAATCTTTTAGTACCGAGGAAATAAGGGGGAACTTATCATGGTCAGCGAGGTTCATCTGGAAATTATTTAAATGCCCTTGAAAAAAGCCTTCCTTAGGATGATAATCACCTTCTAAGTCAAAAATTACTCTGTGATGAAAAGAACCGTGAAGTTCCTCTAAACGCCACAGATTTTCTTTTTGTAGGAGTCGGCTGTTTATTTCAAGGCCATCGCATTTATAGTTGTTGACTGTCCACAACTTTCCTTGCTTGGAACCTTGCCATGATAAGCTATTTACAAGGCTATCACCTACTGTTAAGTCATCACCATCGAAAGCAAAATTATAAGCCTTTGGGGAAGGGTCAAAGGAGATAGAGCCTTTCAGCTCTCCTAGAAGGGGTAGATCTTGGTAAATGTTAAGGGGATCGCTAGGGATATCGATTAAGCCGGCTTTAAGAAGGCGTGAAAGGTTAGCTATTAGCGAGTATAAGGGAACTTGAGGGTAAGCTTCTAAAGCTGTAATTTCTCCTAAAGAGCTAGTTTTAAGATTAACGATATGAGGATTAATGTCTCCAAAGTGAGTAAGCTGTTCATCGAAAGTCCAATGATAGATTGGAGATTCTTTTTGTATCTGGCCTTTAAAGCGGGCGATTTCACCAATAGAGAAAGCTGTTAAAGAAAGATCAAAATCAGAGGTTTGGGGAGTAAATGTTATCGAGGGAATGTTTATCTCATAGGAGTCCTGTTGACCTTGGGGGCCGACAGTTAAGCTACCTTTTCCGTCCTTAAGAGTCAATTTTTCGCTGGGGTAGAGGTATTCTAAGTCTACAGAGCCATTATAAAGTGATAAATTGTTAGGGGAATACGACCCTTCACCATTGAGTATCTGGCCGTATAAAGCGGTTTCAAGATCTAATTTGCCGGAGTGGATCTTCATGGTAATTAAAGAAGGATGAGGACCATTATTTACTAAGCCTTGGTAAGGATAATCCCATGTTGGAAGATCTATAAAATGAGAACAAAAATTCTGAAGGTCGGGTAGCTTACTGCTGTATTCTTGGATGGTAAAATCGATGGTTGTTGTATCTGAAAGAGTATGATCTATATCAATGTTACCTTGAAAAGCTACTTCTTCACAGCTGGTAGTAATATCGGCAATATTGATAGAGCCTTCTTTGAAATTAACCATAGCGGAAATGTCTTCGAAAATTATTCCCGAATTTTTTTCTAAATACCAGGCTTTTTCGATGGGAAGATACCCCATATAGGTGTGGTTGATAAAATCATAAGAGTGATAGCCATAATTATCATTGTTAACTCCCACATCGGGTAGGTTGATCTCTAAGTTGCTATTGGTAAGAGTTACATCAGACACTTGATATTCAAAAGAAAGGCTTTTAGATGTGAATTTTCCCTGGAGTTGGCCTTGACCGCTGATCGAAAAGTTGTCATTTTTAAAAATAAAGGGGCTAGCAAACTTTTGCAATGGTAATTGTGAGATGCTGAAATACCCCTTTTCAAGGGATAAGGCCGAGGTGTTGAAACCAAAAAGAAGTTTGCTGTATTCGGTGTTATTAGAAATCGTTGCTTGCCCTTCACCTTCTATTCCACCTTGATAGGGCATGAGTGTAGTATTTACAATTATATTGTCGTCAGGAAAGCCTTTGTTGATGGCAGTTTTTATGTTGTCATTAAAGAGGGATGCAAAGTCGCTACCCAAGCCTTCTAAGCGGCAAGCGAGAGCTTGGTCTTGCTGGGAGCCATCAACTTCGGCATTGACCTTAATATTACCACATTGTGCTGTAAGGGCAGATTTTATGATCACCCCTTCATCGATAACTAGCTCGGAATTTATTCTTTCCAATTCCAAAGAAGGTAAGATAGGAGTATAGCATTTGATACTACCTTCGTTAAGGCTCAAGGAGGTGGTTAGGGTCGTTGAAGGATAGGGGTGGCTAAAGTCTATGTTTGCCGTCCCCTGAGCTTTTGATAGAAAGCCTTGTACTCTATGAGTTTCTGATTGAAAGGAGGCATCTTTGAGGGAAAGATTTTTGATCTCCACCAGGGAAATTTGTTCTTCACTTAAACCTAGAGAGATGTTGCCGTCGAAAGTTCCTCCTAAGATACTAAAATCTGAGGAATACTGGGAGATAATAAAATCGAGCTCGTGTTGAGTTAAATTACTGAAAGATAAATCCAAATAGTTTTGAGGATCCATAATCATGGCAATTTTGCGAGGGGCATTGCCGGGAGGTTTAATGGTTAATTGACTTTGGATAAAAGGCCTATCAAAGGCTATAAGGTTCATAGTGCCTTCAAGCTCAAGCGGATAACGTTGGTCTAGAGCTTTAATTCCATGTCCTTTTAGATGACTTATTCCATCCACAATTTCCAGTTCTCCACTGATAGCTTCGATGGAGTTATAAGGTAAGTTAAGATAACCATCTTCAGGGATAATAACATAGCTATCGGTAGTGCTTATTAGGGCATTAAAAGTTTCGATAAGACTATTAGGAGGAGAGGACGGGAATTGGTAATGCGCATGGTTTTCAAAGAAAAAGTCTACAAGAGGAGCCTCAAATTCTGTTGATCCTTGAGGGGAAGAAACTATAAGGTTGGAGAGTGCCAGCTTACCTCCTAAAGAGGGTGCTGATAAAGCTGGGCGCTCTAAGTTTAAAATACCATCGAGGGTACCTTTATGCCATTGTCCTCTTTTTACTATGCTGGGGTAAAAGAAAGCTATAGTATCAAAAAGGGGCCGGCCTGATGTGTGGTAGAAGGTTAGTGATGAGTGCTGATCTCCTTCGAATTCTTGATGATGAAAGCTTAAAGAGCCTTCATCTTGTGAAAAAGATATCTTTAAATCCGTTTCATTCCTGGGAGAGGGAAGACGATAGCCTGAAAAAGTGATCTCCTCCCGCAGGGTGGCTTCTTCATAAAGCTTGCAGGACCCATGGTTAAAGCTTAGCTTTGCCGTTAGTTGAGGAGTAAAAATTAACTTCTTAATATCGAAAGGAAGAGGAGGTAATGCACTAGATTTTTTAGTGATCTGGATTTCTGGTGAGAAGAGTCTAATATTAGGAATAATTTTAAAATGAGCCAGATCGACGTTGTAGCTAATTTCTACCCTTTCCGCTTTAAATTGATAACTCCCTTCTTGGTGATTGAAAAAAGTGACGTTGGCGATCTTAACTCGTCCGTCATCAGTAATGGATGTTTTTTCATAAGCCGCTTGGGAGTTAAAAGCTTGTTCACAAAAGATGTTTAGCCGCCATTCTACCAGCTTGACAAAAAGCGGCTGACGAAAAGCCACGATTCCTATGGCCATCAGGACGATAAGGTTAAGAAAGATGAATTTTTTCATATTAAGGTCATCATAACTAATCGGGTTTTCGTGATAAAGATTTTTTCCTTTCACAAAACTCTGGAGGGCAATCCGTCTCGTGATATCTTCTAACATCACAGGTTAAAGAAAAGGTTGACAAATTCCAAGGGTGAGGAGAAGAATGAAATTAAATTATTAATGTAAAACATTCTTTGGAGGAGGTGTTTATGAAAGCTTATGTAGATCAAGAACTTTGTACTGGATGCGGTGCTTGCGTTGAAACATGCCCACAAGTTTTTGAAATGAGCGAAGGAAAAGCTTACGCTTATGCTGAAGCCGTTCCAGCAGACGCTCAAGATGATTGTCACGATGCTGCTGATGGATGTCCTGTAGATGCTATCAGTATCGAAGAATAGCTATTCCTTCAGGGAAAAGAGGCGGGGCGAAAATTTGTGGCCCGGCATAATAGAAACATGCTAACCATTTGAGGTAGAAGGATGGAAGGTGAAGTGGGTAAAGATGGATTTCCGCCTCAGCATCAAGATAGATCTCCTGGGATCGAAGCTGAGATGACCCCGCAACCATTATGTCTAGGTAAGTGGTATCGTGGGAGTTCTCATCTGCTTGACTATAGCACTACCAAGGCTGCAGAAATTGGCTTTACTCGCTCGATGGCTCGTATTGTGGGTAAAAGAGGTATAAGAGTCAACGCTGTAGCTCCCGGACCGGTTTGGACACCTTTAACGCCTTCAACTTTTGATGAAGAGCATGTTAAAACTTTTGGGCAGCATACCTTAATGGGTAGAGCAGCATAGCCCGAAGAGATAGCTCCGAGTTATGTTTTTCTAGCAGCTCATGACTCCATTTATTTTACAGGATCAGTTTTACATCCTGATGGGGGATTAATCGTTAATGACTAGGTTATATGATGAATAAGAATATCGTAATTATCGGAGGAGGCTTTGGAGGGTTAGCGGCTTATGATTATTTAATCCGCAACGATAATCAGCTGCCTGAGGGTTATAAAATTATCTTAGTAGATCAAAAAAAGACCTTCGATTATCTGCCTATGGTTCCCGATGTTTTGGCTGGCTGGCTTGAGCCTCAGCATGCTGTGGTTGACTTGGCAGGTTATGTTAAAAAGCGTCGAGGGGAATTTATCCTCGGTAGTTTAGAAGAAATTGACCAGGATAATAAGAAGCTTAAAATAGAAGGTAGGTGGCTTGATTATGAGCAGCTTATCATAGCTGCTGGAGGTGAGGTTAACTATTATGGACTTGAACAAGCTAAAGAGCACTGCTTACCCCTTAATTCTGTCCAAGGAGCCTTGTCTATCCAGGAAGCCTTACGGCGAAAGTGTCGCCACCACTTGCCTCCTGAAGTTGTAGTAGTGGGAGGCGGTTATACAGGAGTGGAGACTGCTCTAAGTATTCATTACCTGGCGCGAGAAAATCAGCAGGCTGTTCGCATTACAATAATCGAGAAAACTCCTCAAATTTTGAGTGGGTTACCGGATTCTATAAGGCAGCAAGCTGAAAAAGAGTTAGATAAAAGAAGTATACCTATCCTAACCGAAGAAACTCTCCAAACATGTACCGATGATGTCGTGGTGACGAGCTCAGGAAGAACTTTTGACAATGCTCTCTGTATCTGGTCGGCAGGAGTTAGAGCACCCCTTTGCTTAAGTTGCTTGCAGGGAGAGAAGGCGTCTTCGCGAGTAAAAGTTAATGAAACCCTTCAACCCGTTGGTGATTATCCTTCTAATATATTTATTATAGGCGATTGTGCCGCTTTTACAGCACTTGATAGTGAATATCCTTTAAGGATGTCAATTATGTTTGCTTTAGAAGAAGGAAAGATCGCAGCAGAAAATATCCTTCGTTCCTTAGCAGGTAAGGATCTTAAAAAATATAACCCTGTAGACTTAGGCTATCTTATTCCCCTTGTTTATCACAAGGCTCCTGGGAAGGTTCTAGGATTTAAAGTCCCGGGGTGGTTAGGGTATTTATTGCATTATCTTTTATGCCTTTATCGAGCTAAGGCAGAGAATATTCCTGGTATTTTGAAGGACCTTATAGTAGGTAGAATCCTACATAAAAAAGGTGTGAAGATTAAAGATGAAGAAAGAGGTTAGTGACAAAGCTTTTATTGTTAAGGTAGCTTATTAACCTATTATATAAATAACAGAGGGACAGGTATGTATTTAATATTGTTTGTATTTCTTATCGCTGCTAGCATCTATTGCTTGCAACGAGGGATAAACTCTCGCAACCATTGGTATAGTGCAGCTGGAGTTGCTTTATTGGCCTTGGTAAGCGCTTTTTTGTTGGGGGCAAAAATTTGGGTTGAAGCCCTCTGGTTTGGGGAGTTGGACTATATTGGCCGCTTTTGGACCGAAATCTTTGCCAAAGCCGGATTTAGCATCGTTAGTGGTTTGATAACCTTGGGGGTGATGTATCTCTTGACCTGGTACTTGGCGAATATTAGACCTATTATCAGAAGGACTGTTCTTATCATAAGTGCTTTTATAGGTCTGGGCTGGGGTTATCTTAATTGGGCTTTAATTTTGAAATTTTGGTATAGCACCCTTGCAGGGGTGAGCGACCCTATTCTAGAAAGAGACATAAGTTTTTATCTTTTTAGCCTTCCATTGTATCAGAGCATCTATGTTTTGGTTCTTTTTTTGGCGATGTTGAGCGTAGCAGCTTATATGCTTGCTTTGCTGGGGCGCATTCATTCTTGGATCCGAGGCATGGAAATCCCTCACCATTTATCGGGAGGGCGTGCCATCTATTCGGGACTTTATCTTAGTGCTGCGGCTTTGATCTTTGTTTTAGCCTGGGGACGCTATTTAGATCGTTTTCGGCTACTCTTTTCAAAATGGGGCGTAGTCAACGGAGCCGGCTGGACAGATGTTAATGTGCGCCTTCCCGCCTATTGGGTAGTGATAGCGGTGATGGTGCTAGTGGGAGTTTTTTTGTTGATAACGCCTTGGAGAAGAAAGTTCGTCGATCAGTTAACCCACGATGCTCGTGGTGTTAATAAACATCTGACATTTTTTATTTCGGCAGCTATAGCAATAGGTGGGGTAACTTTTATTGCTTTAGGGGTAATCCCTGCTTTGTTTCAGTGGCTGCTAGTAGAGCCTAATGAAATCTCTTATGAAAGTCCTTATATTGACAATAATATCCAATTTACCCGACAGGCTTTTAAGCTAAACACTGTTCAGGTGCGTGATTTTCCGGCGGTAGAAAGTTTTGGGAAACAGGATGTCGCTGAAAGTTCTCAAGTTTTCGACAATATCCGCTTATGGGATCGGCGTGCTTTGCAGGAAGTTTATAACCAGTTTCAGGAAATACGCCTTTATTATAATTTCTATGATGTCGATGTCGATCGATATAATATCGACGGTAAATATAGTCAGGTGATGATTTCCGCTAGAGAAATGCAGCCTAGCAACTTGCCTGCGCGCAGTCAGACTTTTGTCAACAAACGCTTCAAGTATACTCATGGTTATGGGATAACACTTACAAAGGTTAACGAATTCACTCCAGATGGATTACCCAACCTCTTAATCAAGGATATTCCGCCTAAGTGGGAGTATCCTAACTTGGCTGTCGATAGGCCCGAAATCTATTACGGTGAGCTAACCTATGACCCTGTGATTGCTAACTCTTCGGAAAAAGAGTTCGACTACCCCAAGGGCGACAAAAACGTCTATACTCATTATCAGGGACAGGGGGGTATTCCCATCAGCAACTTATGGCGCAAGTTTTTGTTTGGGTGGCGCTTTGATGGTACTACACTGTTTGTTTCAAACTACCCTACTCCTGATAGTCGGATGATGTACCGCCGTCAGATAAAAGAGAGAGCTAAAGCTTTAGCTCCTTTCTTAGACTTTGATGACGATGCCTATGTGGTGCTGGCTGATGGTAAGCTTTATTGGATACTTGATGCCTATACCAGTACTAACTACTATCCTTATAGCGAGGAGTTTACTCTCGAGGGTATTGAGGGCTATACACAAGGACGCCAGTCAGAATTTTTTAAGTCCAAGAGACGAGGGCCTTTCATGAAATCTGCAAATTATCTACGTAATTCTGTAAAGGTTGTTATCGATGCTTATGATGGTTCAGCGGATTTTTATGTTTTCGATCCGCAAGATCCTATTATCAAGGTCTGGCAAGCTATATTCCCTAGCATGTTTAAGGAACGGCAGGAAATGCCTACCAGCCTGATGGAGCATGTGAGATATCCGCGGGGATTCCTCTTAATGCAGGGGTTGGCCTACGCTAAATATCATATGAAAGATGTTGATGTTTTTTATAACCAAGAAGATTTGTGGGTAAGAGCTACTGAAAAATATCGTGGGCAAGTTCAAGCTGTCGAACCTTATTATATTTTATGGCAGCCACCGGGGACCAATGAGGTTGAATTTATTTTGATGCAGCCTTTTACCCCTAAAAATAAACAGGTCTTGATAGGCTGGATCGCTGGGATGTGTGACGGCGATAATTATGGTAAATTTTTAGCTTATCAATTCCCTAAAGAAAAAAGAGTCATCGGACCGCAGCAAGTCGAAACGAAAATCGACCAGGATGCTGAGCTTTCTTCTCAGCTCTCTCTTTGGGATCAACTAGGATCGAGAGTGATCAGAGGTAATGTTTTGGCTATGCCTATAGGGGAAATCTTGTTGTATGTTGAGCCTATCTATCTCCAGTCGGACACATCAGCTTATCCTGAGCTACGCTTGGTAGTTTTGATGCATAACGATAATCTAGCTTATGCCGAAAATTTTCCAGAAGCTTTGAAAGTATTATTGGGTGAATCTACCAGTAATATTAAAGGTGTTCCTGCAGGGATGAGCGATAAAACTTCCCTTAACCAGCTTATCGAAGAAGCTGATAATTCTTTCGATAGGTATTTGCGTAAGATGGGAGACCAAGATTTTGAAGGTGCTTCGGAAGCCCTTGATGATTTGCAAGATAAGCTGGAGAAGCTTATGGAAAAATCTCAAGATAATTCTAGGTAATAAGAACGGCGGGAGCCGTCATAGAGGCGGCTCCCGTAAAATTTAATAAGGAGGAATTTATCATGAAGATTGCAATCTTATTAGAAGATGACTATCAAGTTTTAGAAGCCTGGTACCCTTATTTTCGCCTTAGGGAAGAAGGTATAGAGACGGTTTTCGTCGGTTGTGGCGAAGAACAAGAATACCTCAGCAAGGAGGGGTATTCTGCTGTAGAAGAAATTTCTATCAATAATATTGATGCATCGGATTTCGATGGCGTTGTAATACCTGGTGGCTATGCTCCTGACCATCTGCGTCGTTCAGGAGAGGTTACAAGTTTTGTAAAAAAGCTCTTCGAGCAACAAAAGTTGGTAGCTGCCATCTGTCATGCAGGGTGGGTACTCGTATCAGCAGGTATCTTAAAGGGTAAAAAGGCCACCTGTTTTTCAGGAATAAAAGATGACATCATCAACGCAGGAGCAGAGTATAAAGATAAAGAAGTGGTTGTGGATGGTAACCTGATTACTTCTCGCAATCCTTACGATCTACCGGCGTTTTCAAAAGCTTTGATAAAATTTTTAAAAAATAAATGATGAGGTAAAGTTATGTATGGTTGGGCTAGCTTACCATTAAGGATCGGGTTGGGGATAATGTTTATCGCTCACGGTATGCAAAAAGTTTTTGGAGCTTTTGGCGGATCCGGCATCGGAGGTTTTGAAGTATTGCTGAATGACCTAGGCTTTACTATGCCCTTGTTTTGGGCGTATTTTGCAGCTTATACGGAATTGCTAGGAGGTCTATGTTTATTATTAGGAATCTTTACTCGTATAGCTGCTTCGGCACTTTTTATCTTGATTGTAGTCGCTGGGGTCACTGTTCACTTGAATAGTGGTTTTTTTGCTAACAACAATGGCATTGAGTATCCTTTGGTAATAGCCAGCGCAACACTTTCTTTAGCATTGCTAGGCTCGGGGAGGTACGCTTTAAGCCACAGGTTTTAGCACTCCCTATTGATGATATGCCTTATGATTGAAATTAGGTCACAATCGTAGGGCTAGAGAGGGAGTTTCTACTTTATGGGAATGAAGTTATTTTGTTATAAGTATATCTCTTTTATACAACAATAAATTGGAATATACTTATGAAACTTCCTCTCTCCTGGTTAAAAGAATATGTTGAAATCGAGCATTCTCCCGAAGAGGTTGCGCACCTACTTACTATGGCAGGTTTAGAAGTCGATGCCGTAGAATATTACCGGCCTCCTTTTACGGGAGTAGTGGTAGGAGAAGTTTTGGAAACAACTCCTCATCCCGATGCTGATAAACTTTGCCAAGCTAAAGTTTTTGATGGTCAAGAAACTCATGATCTTATCTGTGGAGCGCCTAACTGCCGCCCCGGCTTACGAACGGCTTTTGCTAAGGTAGGCGGTGTCTTAAAAGATGCTAAAGGTAAAGATTTTAAGATCAAAAAGTCCAAAATTCGCGGTATAGAATCTTATGGCATGCTATGCTCGGGAAGCGAGCTTCAGCTTACCGATGAGCATAATGGTATTTTGGAGCTTGGCACTGAATATCCTTTGGGTGCTGACCTTTCTTTGCAATTTAGCGAAGTCGTTTTTGAAATTTCCTTAACGCCAAACCTTGGCCATTGTAATAGTGTGCTGGGGATAGCACGGGAATTTGCTGCTTTAACAGGTAGCCCTCTCAAAATTCATCCTAGTCATGTTGTTGAAGATGAGCAGGAGTCTATCCATAAGCTTGCTCAAGTGTTGGTTGAAGACCGTCAGCACTGTTTGCGTTATGGATGTCGGGTGTTAAAAGATGTTTGTATTGGGCCTTCACCCCTTTGGTTGCAGACGAAGTTAATGCACTGTGGGGTTCGTAGCGTTAACAATGTTGTCGATATTACCAACTTAGTGATGATGGAGCTTGGGCAGCCTATACATGCTTTTGACTATGATTTAATATCTGGACATCAAGTGACAATAAGAGCTGCTAAGCCAGGAGAGAAACTGATAACCCTAGACGGGGTAGAAAGGAGTTTGAATGAAGAGTCTTTACTGATTTGCGACCATGAGAAACCCCTTGCTTTAGCAGGTATTATGGGTGGTGAAAACTCAGAGGTCACCGACAGTACGGCTAATGTTTTAATTGAAGCTGCTTATTTTGAGCCTACTAATATCAGGCGTACTAGCAAAGCTTTAGGGGTGTCGACGGAGTCTTCTAAACGTTTTGAGCGTGGTGTCGATCCTAACAATGTTATCGAAGCTCTCGATAAGGTTGCCGAGCTTATCAACACTTTAGCAGGAGGTAAGGTAGCTCAGGGGGTTATCGATATTAAAGAAGTTGAATTTCACGAAAAAGTTGTTACCTGTAGGCTGTCACGTATCAATAAGATTTTAGGTATGCAGCTGGCCGTCGGAGAAATTCAGGATATCTTCAAGCGCCTGCAATTTTTTAACCAGTGGGATGGTGATGATACTTTTAGTATTAGAGTTCCTTCTTTTCGTCATGACATTCAACAAGAAATCGATCTTATCGAGGAGGTTGTCAGAGTCTATGGTTATGAGAATATCCCTAAAGATGAGGTAGCTTTTTCGATATCGAAAATACCCCATGCCCCTATATATCTGTTGGAAAAAGAAGTGCGCCAGCGGTTGATAGCTGAAGGGTTGCAGGATTTCATCAATTGTGATTTGATCAGCCCTTCCCAAGCTGAATTATGGGCAGACAATTCTGCTTCTTTGGTAAAAATTATTAACCCCACCTCTACTGAGCAGTCAGTATTGCGCCCTTCTTTGCTTCCTGGGCTTTTGGAAGTCATCAAACACAACTTCCACCATGATACTTATGATGTCAGCGGCTTTGAAGTAGGACGTATTCATTATAAGGCGGGGGATGATTATTATGAAAATTCTATGGCTGCAATAGTTTTGACCGGCAATAGCTCTTATCCTCATTGGAGTGAAGAAGGTTCTGAAGTGGATTTTTTTAGCATCAAAGGTATTGTTGAAAACCTTTTTGCTGGCTTGGAATTAGAAAACTTAACCTTTAAAAGGTCACAACTTCCGGTTTTTCATCCAGGCCGTCAGGCTTCCATCTTCAAAGATGAAATTGATATCGGCGTCATCGGTGAGCTTCATCCAGCCCTTTTAAGTCAGCAAGGTGTAGGCCAGCGGATTTTTTTCGCTGAGATCAACCTCGACAATATTCTAAAGATGCAGCCTCACACTAAAACCATGGAGCCTTTACCTCAATACCCAGGCTCAGAACGTGATTGGACTATTACCATTAAAGAGGACCTGCCTATCCAGGATATTATAGACATTATGGAAGAAGCTCCTTCTAAATTATTAAAGGAAGTGTCTTTTGTAGGACAATATTATGATGAGCAAAAAGTCGGCTCGGGATGGAAAAACGTTACCTTCAATATGCTTTATCGCAGTGATAAAAAAACTGTCTCTTTAGCAGCTGTTGAAAAAGACCATGCTAAGGTTGTTAGTTATACCCTAGAAAAGCTTGAAAAAAAGGATTTAATACGTGTCTAATAGAATAAAATTAACAACAACAGGTTTTGTGATGAAAAAAATATTAACATCAGCTTTTTTAACTGTTTTAATGCTTACTAGTGTGCAATGCACAAAAACCTCTCATGGAGTGGTTAAAGAGCAATATGTTCATCAATATGGTGTTACTTTAAATAAGAGTGACTGGATGAACCGCGGAGGCAATGGACAGATAATTTCCACATTGAAAAATGGAGTGCTGGTTACTAAGAACTACCGCGGTGGAGTTCTAGAAGGTAAGACCACTTATACTTTCCCTCACAGCCTTACAGTCGCTAAAGTCAAAGAATACCGCGACGGTAACCTCGTTATGGTTACCGATAATTACACTGCTGGAACACCGTTGCGGTGTCAGGAATTTTTGGATGAAAATGCTGTAAAACTTACCAGCTGGTATCCTTCCGGAACGCCTAAAAGCATAGAAACTTTTAACGGAGGTCTTTTAGTTTCCGGTGAATATTTCGACCGTGAAAATAAAAAAGATTCTGCTGTTAAAGACATGAACGGCAATCGCATTGTGCGCGATGAATATGGTGAGATGATTTCCGAAGATGTTATCGAAGAAGGGGAGCTTGTGGTAAGCAAAACTTTTTACCACTCAGGAACGCCTAAAAGTATTACGGAATTTAATGATGGCATGATTGATGGTAAGCGCCAGACTTTTCTCCCTAATGGAGAGCCTCTAGCTGTTGAAAATTGGATCGAAGGCCGCCAAGACGGTGTTACCGTAGTCTTTAAAGACGGTGCTAAATTCGCCGAAGTACCTTATGTTAATGGGGTTAAACATGGTGTTGAAAAGCGCTTTAAGCAAGAAGATTTTGTTGCAGAGAAGATTACATGGGAAAATGGAAGTCGTACTGGACCTACCTATTACTATGTTGACGGTAATAAAGAGGTCGAATGGTACTTAGAAGGCAAAAAAGTTTCTAAGCTGACTTATGAAGAAAGGCACCGTTAAGCCTATAGAAAATACTATGAGGGTCGCTAAAGCCCCAGGAGTATCGGTAGATTTTTTTGTTGAGGGCGATCTTATCACTAAGGTTGCCCTTAATCTTTCTAGCAATTTTGAATCCAGGGTTATCGGAAACCAGCATCTCAATGAATCTATTTTGGGATGGTTGGAAAGCTATCTCTCGATAGGGAATACCTCTTTAGACTTGCCTTTAGCACCTTTTAAGCTTCCTTCTTTTAGCAGGCAGGTTATGGCGGTTTTGCCTTCCATCCCTCGAGGACAGGTCTTGACCTATCGGCAGCTTGCTGAAAAACTCGGCAATCCTAATGCTGCTCGTGCTGTTGGTAGGGCTTGTGGCTCCAATATCTATCCCTTAATTTTTCCTTGTCACCGTGTTGTTGCTTCTAACGGTAAGATCGGCGGCTTCTCAGCAGGAGGTATTGAAGTTAAAAAACGCCTCCTGAACTTCGAAGCAGTAGGAAAAAATTATTCTTCCTCTTGATGTTGCTCTTGCAATATTTCGTGAGCGGCAAGCTTGACGCTCTCTAATCCCTTTTCAAAACCTATAGTCTTTAAAAGGTTGTCGACATAACTCAACTCGCTAGCCAACTGGTCGTTGGCAAATTCTAAATGGGCTATTTGTTTTCTAAGTTCTTGTTCTTTCATGACAGCACCTCCACATTCTTTACTTTTTTGAATGCAAGAAGTGTGCCAAAGTTGGCGCGAAGGTTATTTTTTTCTTAGCAGCCCTAAATAGCCACCATCATACCCTTCGGAGTTGGGGGTGATAGTCTTTTGGAAGCAATTTTCTAAAGGGCAATGGTGGGAGGCCCAATGATATAGAGCCTGATTTTCTGTGGGGAGGATACTACACGTTAGATAGGCGAGATAGCCGCCGGTTTTAAGGAGGTTAGAGGAGTGAGCTATCAATTGTTGTTGAGTTTTGTTGAGGTTATGGATGTTGTCAGGGGATAGTCGCCAGCGAGCTTCTGCTCTTCTAGCCAGTGTTCCGCTATTGCTACAAGGGACGTCGACGATAACAAGGTCGAATTTTTCTTCGGTTTGCAAATTCTGTCCTTGGGAGCATGTTAAGTGAACATCAAGTCCATATTTGTCGAAGTTTTCTTTCAATAGAGATAATTTTTGTTGAGAGACATCATTAGCATATAGAGTGGCGTTTGGGAAAAGGTCATGAGCCGCTAGAGTTTTTCCTCCTGGAGCAGCACACAGATCTAAAATAGTGCTAGGGGTACAGATCTTATCTTGTAGTGTAGCCATCAAAGTGGCAGGAGTGAGGTTTTGGATGTAATAGCCCTGAGACTGTGAGAGAAAAGGGATTAGTTTGGAGTCCTTGATAACCGCTAATTTTTCAGAACAGTATTTTAAGCCCTCGATATGAGGAAGGTCTTTTTGGCGGATCCTAACAGTGGTAGAAGGTGTAGCATTACCTGCAGCCAAGATATCCTTGACAACTTCTAGGCTATAGCTAGCGAGAAGTTCATCGATAAAATAAGAAGGGTAAGAGTAGGCAACATCCCAAGATGTGGGCGGTTCGATAGTAACTCTGGAAATATTGGCTAAGATGGCATGTAGGAAGGCTTTAAAGCGTGGGCGGCAGTGTTTAGTAGCGATTTTAAGGCTCTCATCGATAATAGCGTAGAGCGGTATCCTATCCATGAAATAATGCTGGTAAAGAGCTGTTCGTAGCAAAGCTCTTTCTTGGAGCTTGACCTTCAACTTTGAACTACCCGCCAATTGACGAGCGTAGTAGTCGAGGGTGAGAGCTCTTTTAAGGGTTCCGGAAGCAATCTCTCTTGCGAGATTATAATCAGGAGCAGAGGGAGACGAATGTCTTTGCCACTGCTCCAAAGTATCAGTAGCATAAAGGCTACCTCGCAAGGATGCTAGCACCGCTTTGTAAGCGGCTTCGCGAGCGGTCATGCTATCACTTCTTTGCCTACATAACTTTGAAGGACTTCAGGGACCTTAATAGTTCCATCAGCTTGTTGATAGTTTTCCATAATGGCTATTAAAGTTCGTCCGATGGCGATGGTGGTATTGTTAAGGGTATGGACATAGTCTAAAGAGCCGTCGGACTTTTTATAGCGGATGTTTAGGCGGCGAGCTTGGTAGTCAGTAGTATTGGTCGCGCTGGTCATCTCACGATAAGCTTTGTCTACTGGAGAGAAGTATTCCAGGTCATACTTTATATAGCCTGGACCATTCATATCTCCAGAGCATATGTTGACGACACGATAAGGTATTTTTAGCCCTTGGTAAAGCTTTTCCGACAAAGCAATAAATTGATCGAAGAGAGCCATAGATTCCTCAGGTTTAGCGAAGGCGAACATCTCAACCTTATCGAATTGGTGAACCCTAAAGATACCTTTTTTGTGCTTGCCATGGGCGCCGGCCTCTTTGCGGAAGCATGAGGAAAATCCTGCATATTTTTTGGGAAGTTGCTCTTCGGGAAGCACTTCTTTGGAGTGATAGGCAGCTAGGGGCATCTCAGCGGTAGCTATCAAGAACAGCTCTTCGTCTTCAATCTTATAGATATCAGGAGCTTCACGCTTTGGTAAGTATCCAGTGCCTGAAGCCACCTCTTTTCTGATAAGTTCAGGGGTAATCATCGGTAAGAATCCTGCCGAAGTAACGATATCCATAGCGTATTTTATCAATGCGAATTCCAGCATGACGGCATCCCCGGTCAGAAAATAAAAACCGGAGCCAGAGATTTCAGCCGCCTTTTTGGTATTGAAAAGCTGTAATTTTTCACCCAACTCTTCATGGTCTAGGGGAGTGAAATCAAGTTCAGGGTTACCACCCCAGCGACGTATCTCTAGGTTATCATCATCATCTTGTCCTTTAGGTACATCGGGGTGTAGCATGTTGGGAACTGCTAGGTGGATCTCTTTAACATCTTCTGTAAGAGATTTTAGCTGGGCTTCGAGATCTTTAAGCTCGCCCTTGATCTCTTTGCTTCTTTGAATATTGTCTGGGGAATGTTTTTTGCTAAGCTGGTTCCTTTCAGCGCGTAGGTTTTCGACTTTCGTAACCAAAGCTAGCCGCTGGTTATCAAGCTCTATTAATTTGTCGACTTCGACATCTACCCCTCTTTTAGAGAGCATAGCTTTGACGTCCTCGGCATGATCTTTAATATATTTTATATCCAACATGGCTTTACTCCTAGATGAATAAGCTTAACAATATAATACTTATGATTACGGGCGCTAAATATTTGATGATAAACTTCCACGCTTTGCCCAGTACCGTGAATTTACTTCGTCCTTTTTTCAGCTCTCGAAGAGCTTGATCGGCACCCCATATCCAACCGACAAAGATTGCTAGTAATAATCCCCCAACAACCATTCCTAAACTTCCCCAGGTGAAGTCCATAATATCGTAGAAACTTGTCTGGTCGATGAAATTAAAATGAAGAGTACTTAAAAAATTGTTGGCGCCTTTGGAAAGCCCCGAAGGAATGCCCAGCAATAAAGCCGCTCCACCTACTGTCCAAACCGCTTTCTTGCGTGACCAATGTCGGGAGTCTATCAAATATGCTACGGGGATTTCTAATAAGGCTATGCTTGTTGTCAGAGCAGCAAAGCCTAGCAAAATAAAAAAAGCTGAACCAAACAGCATCCCAAAAGGCATAGCTTTAAAGACCACAGGCAAGATCTTGAAGGTTAACCCCACGCCTTGATCAGGTTGGTGACCAAAAGCGAATAGTGCCGGAAAAATTACTAGACCGGACATTATGGCTACCAAAGTGTCAAAAGCGGCAATATATGTTGCAGATGATACCAGGTCTTCTTCGTTGTTGGCATAGCTGCCATAAGTGATTAAAACAGCTTCGCCGACACAAAGTGAAAAAAAAGCTTGGCTTAAGGCGTACAAGAAAATTTTTAGGTTGAGGCTGCTGAAATCGGGCTTGAGGTAAAAAGTAAGCCCCTCCATACAATTGGGTAGCGTCAGAGAACGAATTATTAAAATGACCAAAATGAAAAATAGGATAGGCATCAATATCTTGCTATAGCGCTCGATACCTTTGGTGATGCCTTTACTGACAATATAAATTACCAGCAACATGAAAATGAGCATCCCTGACAAGACGTAGAAAGGATTAGAGGCGTAATTTTCTAGCGTAATTTCGTGGCCAGTCATCATCTGGATAGTAAACCCAAAGGTCCAGCTAGCGACAACAGTGTAATAAGAAAGGATAAAAAAGGCTGTTAATATCCCCAGTGCTCCCACAAGCTTCCAGGGGCTTTTTTTGCCTTTTAGGTCTTCAATAGCACATACAGGGTTTTTATGAGTATGGCGTCCAAGGGCGAACTCTGTTAATATCATCGGCAACCCTAATACTGCTACGCAGACAAGGTATATCATCACAAAAGCAGCTCCACCACATTGCGCGGTAATATAGGGAAAGCGTTGGATGTTCCCTAAACCTATCGCTGCCCCTGAGGTTGCTAGAATAAAGCCTAGTTGTGAGCCCCATTTGCTTCGGGGGCGCTGTTTTTTCATTTTGATTTCCATAATCTGTTAAAGTTCATGATATTATGCCTTAAAAAGATTTTTTTCGCTAGCCTAGACTGATCTCAAGTTTTTGGTATTTTCTCATAAGGTCTCGATATTTTGCTGCTTGCTCGAAGTTATAATTTTTAGCGGCTTCACTCATCAAAGATGTGTATTCTTTGATTTTCTTCTGAACTTCTTCCGAAGAGAGAAGCTTCTCCTCGATGTTAGCTTGAGGTTTTTTAATTGCAACAGCATTGAGAGCTATTTCTGCAGGGATTTCCCGTCTGACAGTTTGAGGGGTAATGCCGTGTTGGAGGTTATAAGCCTCTTGGATTTTGCGGCGCTCTTGAGTAATCGTAACAGTATTTTTAATGGAGGAGGTTATCTTGTCGGCGTACATGATTACCCGACCTTCAGCATTACGAGCTGCTCGTCCACAGGTTTGGATGAGTGATGTTTCGCTGCGCAAAAAGCCTTCTTTATCAGCATCGAGGATAGCTACTAGTGATACTTCAGGGATATCGAGACCTTCTCGTAGAAGGTTGATGCCTACTAAAACATCGAATGTTCCGCTGCGCAGCTCCCTGATAATTTGAATTCTTTCTAGGGTGTCGATATCGGAATGGAGGTATTTAGCTTTAACTCCGAGATCTTTAAGATATTGTGTCAGTTCTTCAGCAAGCCGTTTAGTGAGGGTAGTAACTAGGACTCTTCCTCCCTGCTCGGAATGGGTGCGAATTTCATCTAAACAATCGTCGACTTGGTTTTCTGATGGTCGCAGTTCGATTTCGGGATCTAAAAGGCCTGTAGGCCTTATGATCTGTTCTATAACTTCTCCTTGTGCTTGTCGGACTTCCCATGGTGAAGGTGTAGCAGAGACATAAACAGCTTGGTCGATACGTTGGAAGAATTCTTCAAAAGATAGAGGGCGGTTATCATAAGACGATGGGAGGCGGAAGCCAAAATCTACTAGGGCACTTTTACGAGCGCGATCGCCGTTATACATAGCATGGAGTTGAGGTAGCGTCTGGTGGGACTCATCGATAAAGATTAGGTAATCCTGGGGGAAGTAGTCCAACAGACAAGGCGGAGGTTCCCCAGCTTCACGGCCACTGAAATGGCGCGAGTAGTTTTCTATACCTTTACAATAGCCGACTTCTTTGATCATTTCGAGGTCATGCATAGTACGCTGTTTTAAGCGTTGTAGCTCGAGAAGCTGTTGATTTTTTTTAAAAAATTCTAGCCGCTCATAGAGCTCGGTTCTGATGGAAGTCATAGCTTGCTCACGAATTCCTTCGGGGGTCACAAAGTGAGAACCAGGATAAAGGGTAAGGCTGTCAGGGCGTGTTAAAACTTTACCAGTAAGGGGGTCGATCTCGCTGATAGCTTCAATTTCATTACCAAAGAATTCCAAGCGTATTGCCAAAGATTCTTCATAGGCAGGAAAGATTTCTATAATATCGCCGCGCACCCTAAAGGTGCCTCGCCGAAAGTCTAGGTCGTTGCGGGGATAGTGCATTTCTACCAGCTGGAGAAGAAGATCATCGCGTTGCCGCTCTTGGCCTACTTTTAAGGGTAAGTTTAGGCTATCATAATATTCGGGTGATCCTAGTCCATATATACACGATACCGAAGCGATAATAAGCACATCTTGCCGCTCTAGTAACGAGCGTGTGGCGCTAAGGCGCATCCTCTCGATTTGCTCGTTGATGGCCATATCTTTTTCGATAAAAGTATCAGTGCGAGGAATATAAGCTTCTGGCTGATAATAGTCGTAGTAGGAGACAAAGTATTCTACAGCATTGTTGGGGAAGAAGTTTTTGAATTCCTGGTAAAGTTGAGCTGCCAAAGTCTTGTTGTGGGCGATAACTAATGAAGGCTTCTGGATTTCAGCGATAACATTGGCGATAGTAAAAGTCTTGCCTGATCCGGTAATTCCTAGCAAAACTTGGGCCTTGTTTCCGGCATGAATATTTCTGCTGAGGCGTTCTATAGCTTGAGGCTGGTCGCCAAAAGGCGATAAATTTGTGTGTAGCTCAAACATAGACACCCTTATGATTTAACATCAGTTATTTATCACGCCTTTGTCTTGCTAGTCGAGAAATTTTATTCCAGCAGCCACTAATTCCCATAGCGCTGCGCATCTCTTTGATGGTTTCTTCTGCTAGCTTATTTGTTTTTAGGGTTCCTTCATAGATGATCTGCTCTACTAGGCCTTTTTCGCTGGCGAACATTTTCCTTTTCTCTCTAATAGGTTCTAGATAGTTGTTAAGAGCGGCAGCTAATTTGTCTTTGACCTCAACATCCCCGACAGTTCCTTGGCGATAGCGTTCTTTGAGGTCGTTGATTTCCTCAGTATTGGAATTGAAAAGATCGTGATAAATAAATACTGGATTGCCTTCAACATTTCCTGGAACGTTGGCATGGACCCTGTTAGGGTCGGTATACATCCCTTTAACCTTTTTTGTGACAGTTTTTGCATCATCAGAAAGATAGATGGCATTGCCCGCTGATTTGCTCATCTTGCCTTTGCCGTTAGTGCCTATAAGGGTGGGATGGGCGCTGAGCATGACCTCGGGGGCAGGAAAAACTTCCCCGTAATATTGGTTGAACTTACGTGCAATATCACGAGCTAGTTCAACATGAGCTTCGTTGTCCTTGCCAACAGGTATTATATGCGATCGCAGCATCAAAATGTCAGCACTCATCAACACAGGGTATCCTAATAGTCCTAAAGGCATATTATTTTCGTCTAAGTGAGCATTATGGGCCATCTCTTTCAAGCTTGGCAGGCCCGTAAGCCTATTAGTATTGACAAGCATTTCGAAGAATAGATTCATCTCGTAAACTGCTGGAATGGCTGATTGCAGATAAATAGTAGACTTCTCGGGGTCGATGCCGCAAGCTAGGTAGTCTAAGACCATATCTTTGATGTTTTCGCGCATTGCTAAGATATTTTCTTTTTGCGGCTTAGTAGTCAACATATGCAAGTCGGCGATAAAAAAGTAACAGTCATAATTATCTTGAAGAGCTACTCGATTTTTTATCGATCCGATATAATGGCCGAGATGTAGCTTTCCTGTAGGGCGGTCGCCGGTGAGTATTTTTTTCTGAGGGGCGTTCATTGTGTTATCTCCATGATTGATAAGATTCCTGTTTTAACGACCATCTCTATTGCTATAATTGCAATGCTGATGATGAAAACCATAATTAATGCAGCCTTGCCACCAGGAGCTTGATAAGCTCCCTCAACCTTCATCTTATAGCGCCCTGACCATACCATCGCAGCCGGCAGCAAGCACAACAAGGTTATTACGCCAAAAGCTCCAGCGTACTCTAAGGCTGTTAAAAAAGCTCTAGGGTAGGTCAAAGCTACTGTTAGCGGTGGTAAAAAGGCAATGCATGCTAATAAGAGCTTGCCTGAAGGGGTCTTTTTTACTTTTAGGCCATCGGCTAAAAAATCAGTTAAGCTTAGCGAAACCCCCAAGAAAGAGGTTACGATAGCAAAGAATGCTAGAAAGTTGGAAACAACAGAGATCCAAGGTTCTTGAAGGATTTCCTGCATAGGTTTTATAGCACTTGTACCTTTTATCCATGCTTCGGTGAGACCCGGAGACCCGTTCATGGGAAGTACTCCTAGAACGATGAACTCCCAGAGGATATACACCAAAAAAGGAATGATACTTCCAATAAATAAGGAGGTTTTCATCTTGGGAAGGTCGCGCTTGAAATAAGATGTCAAGGTTGGAATGATGATATGATAACCAAAGGAAGTGACAATTACTGAGAAGGCCAACGGCATATAGGCAAAATTGGTTTCCTCAAGAAGTTGCTTATCAACATGAGGGGTGATGAAAATAATTATAATAAAATAGGTCACCGCCAGCCCTACCATCAAGGCTCTGTTAAGATGGTCAACAGCGCTAGTACCTTGGTACACAAAGTACCCGAAAATCATTAGAAAAGGTATAGGGCCTAGCCAACTAGGGATTGGCATGCCAGTAGCAGCTTTCAAAAAGGTTACTAGTAAATCTGAGCCCAATGAGATATAGGCGGTGTTAAGAAGATAAAGTAAAAAAAGATAAGCGCTCCACGCTAAAGCTTTGCCGACACCTCCTAAGGTGTACTCAGCCATCGTAATCAAGTTTTCTTCTTTTTCTTGGTATAGGTTGACTTCAAGCATTAAAAAAGCTGTGTAAAGCATTAAACCCCAGATGATCAGGAAAGCAAGAAGTGCGGGATAAAACCCGGCAATACCGGTAGAGATAGGCAGAGCCAACATTCCAGCGCCTATGGTTGTCCCTGCTACAAGCAAGATCCCTCCTAAGAGTTTGCTATGTTTCATATTATATAGGTCCTTATTATTCTTGAATTATATCTATCTCTTCTATTCCCGGCAGGGTTTCCTCGGACTGCGATAGCGGAGAGTAACCAAACTCTTGAATCCCTTCCAAAGAGAATACTATTACCGCAGCGATTATTACTATTATTAAAGCTGTTTTTCCTCCTGGAAGAGGGTTGTCAAGCTGCATATTCTTTTTATACCTGCCAGACCATGCCATCAGAGCAGGTAAAATCCAGAATAGAATAACAGCGCCAAAACCTCCTGCGTAGTTGATGGCCGTTAAAAAAACGTTAGGGTGGGTGACAGCAATAATAAAAGGAGGGATAAAGACAATCCCACAGAGAGCCGCCTTACCGAGAGTCGTCTTTTTTATGCTAAGGCCATCAGCCATAAAGTCTACAAAGCTTAAGGCAACACCTAACAAGGATGTTACTACTGCAAAGAAACCAAAAAAATCAGCTATGGTGATAATCAAGGGGCTGCCTACGGCGTTTCTTAGAGCATGGGTAGCAATATCACCATCCTGAAGAGCAGTAGCAATACCTCCGATAGGGATAATTCCCATAACCATTCCGCACCATAAGATATAGACGATTAAAGGTATGGCGCTGCCTACAATTATGGCTATCCGCAATCTTTTTGCATTACCTTTAAGGTAATCATTTAAACTGGGAATGAGATTATGGTAGCCAAAAGAGGTTATTAATACAGGAGTAACCCATGGAGCAATATTCCAGCGCTTATAAGTAAGAAATGATGGTGTCACATGCCCGCTGCCAACAAAGATCAAGGCAATATAAGTTATTACTAAGCCCAGGATTAAGTAACGGTTGAACCCGTCAACATGTCTGGTTCCTAAAAAAATCAGAAAACTGAATAAAAGAGTGAAAAATAAACTGCCTACCCACTCCGGCAGCGAGCTAGCAAAACAGTAGTTATAAAAGCCGCTGATCAACCCTCCACTACCAGCAATATAGGCGATCATTAAAGAATAAAATAAAAATAAGTATATTATCCAAGCAACAGCCTTTCCTGCTCGCCCCAGGGTTCTTTCAGCCATAGTGATGATGCTGATATTTTCACCATACCATAAATTGACTTCCAGTAATAGTAATCCTGTATAGGTCATAAATAGCCATACAACTAATAACATCACTAAAGAGGGTAGAAATCCCGATAGTCCTGTAATTACAGGTATGGCAAGCATTCCGGCGCCAATGCAGCAGCCAGCTACTAAGAGTATTCCTCCAAAAGTTTTATTCATAACGAGGGGGGGTTGGGTAATCTTGCTAGGTCTTGCTTTTCTTTTCAGCGATACGCTGTTCTTGGCTTAACCTGCCAAGGTCATAACCCTCGTAGTCGACGAACTTGAAAAAGCTTTCAAAATGAGGATAGGCAGCAATAACCTCTTGGGCCATCTTTTGAGCAATATGGCGGTAGTTGATGTGGCCGGCAGAGGCTGAACGCATCTCGCAAAGCCACTGCAATTCGCGCAAGTTAATATGGAAATACCAGCGTATATTATAAGCCATAGGAACAATATATTGGGCTTCTTCGGGCAGCTCTTTGGCGATCAAAGTATAAGCTTCACGAGCTTTATCCATAGCTATGCGGTAGTTGGCTTCCATATCGGTACCTAAAATTTCTTGAGGGATAAAATATCCATAGTTACAACTTAGCAGTTGTCTTTGTTGAGAAGTCATCCTATGGCGCTGGAGGTCACGATAAACACCGAAGTCCGCTATAATCTCAAAACAAAATTCAGCCCTTTCTAAAGCCCTTGGAGATTTGTGTCGGCGATTTTCTCGGGGATTGGTAGCAGCGTCGAAGATCCTATCCAAGTCCTCTTCAGGTAGCTGGGCGCAAACTTCTTCAAGTTCTTCAAGACCTTTATCGCAGTGTTTGTACATAAGAGATGCTGCAACTTTAGTAGCTGCTTCATGGTCTGAGGATATCAAGCGCACCCCAGGAGAGGTGTTAGATTTAGGGAAGTCAGTATATTGCTGGGTGACGAGGTTTAGTTCTTCTTCCATAGCTTCGGTGAACTCAGCAAATGATTGGTGATATTTATGGCTGGGCTCGCTGCGCCGTACAAAAGAAGGTATAACTTTAGCAAGCTCGTTGTAGATTTCCTTGCCTGCCGATTGTAGTTCAGCTAAATTATGACATTCCATTTTATGGATAAGGTATTCGAAAAAACGCCCGTTGCCATAAAGACCTAAGTTGGTCATGGTCGATGCTGGCAATAAGCCTCTTAAGCAATCGAGAACTTTTGCTCGTAATGAAGATGTGTAGGCAGCTTGAGATGTTTCACCATCTTTAGGGAATTTCTTTTTCATCAACTCCGTTAAAGGAGGGATAAGGTTGCTATAAGTGTCAAAGAGCATGTTGCAGGTATCGATATACTGGTTGCGATACGCCGAAGTCATCAAAATCGGCTCTCGGTAGAACATGTACTCTCCATTGACTTTTTGGTCGAAATAAATATAGCGGGTAGACTTTTCTAGGGGCGAGCCTCCTATCCTGGAATCTTCGATAGCTTTTGCTGCAATCATAGAAACATTTTCTACAGCAAGGTGGGCGCCGCCCATCTCTCCTACAGAATCATCGCCGAAGCCGTCGAGGATACGGTCGTAGAAATTTTGTGCTTTTTTAAGTGCCAAATAAGGAACATCTTTACTCTCGCTAGACTGTTCATCGATTTCAGCTAGAGCCTGAAAGCCGGATTCGTCGCTAGAAAGAAACTCCTTGAGAAGTAGAGCGCGTAAGCCTAAAGTTGAACGAGAATAACGGGAAAATAATGCCCCTTTAATAACTTCGGGAAGGTTAAATAGTACAAAAACATTGCCGGTAGTGCTGGAAACATAATTGTTAAGAATATTAATCTGCTCTTCTGACAAACCTTCGACATTTTCTTCCATTGCTGAAATCCTCGCTAAAACCTAAAACTTTTTGTTGCAAATTCTTTTGGATTATCTGTCCAAATTTTGCGACAATAAAATAATAGGGTGCCACAATTTACTGAAGCTCGCAAGGGAAAAGTTTATTGGCTCATAACTTTGTGGTTTGATATCATAATCTATAGTTAACTTTTAAAGCTTAGTGACATATGTTTAATAATAACGTAAGAGATTGGAACTCTCGGGGGATAATTCCCGGGCCCGGAGAAAGTCGGCAAGACTATTTCAAACGAGGAGAGGGCCTCTTAAAAAAAAGTTCTGATAGTCCGAGCCCTATTCCTGAGGAGCACCTGCGTACCCCTTTGAATACCTGTTGGAGGTTATTTGGAGTCACTCCCGACTGGGTAGTTTGTTATTATAGTAATCGACAGCTAGCATCTTGGCATGGAGGCGCAACTTTGTATGAAGAGGAGGGGGGGCAAACGATAGATATTGAAATACAGTTGCGCCAAGCTTTTAAGTATAAGGATTCTTACCTTGGGATATATTCTCGGGATGAAATTTTAGCTCACGAGCTTGTTCATGCTGGCAGGATGGCTTTTCCTGATTCCTGTTTTGACGAATTTCTAGCTTACCGTACCTCTTCCAGCTCTTTACGTAAATTTTTAGGGCCTCTATTTACTAACTCCATAGGAGCAGTAATTTTTTTGTCATTGATAGTATTAGCGCTACTATTCCAAATGATGGGGTTGATAATAGATGCTCATTGGTTTGAAGAAATTGTCTGGGGGGTGCAGCTTTTGCCTTTGGGGGTAGTAGCTTATGCTTTGGGAAAATTACTCTATCGTCATCATCATCTGCATAGATGTAAGAGTAATTTAGAGTGTGCAGGAGTTAGTTATCCTTGGCATGTGATCTATCGTTTGTCTGATAAAGAGATTTATTTGTTATCTCAGGGTGATTATAGCAAGATAAAATCTCTGGTAGAAAATTATGCTCATAGCTCCTTGCGTTGGCAGATGATAGTAGAAACTTATTTCCTTGAGGTTCAATAAATTTTTCTTTGGCTGGTGCTGGGGATGTTTAAGGCATAGCGGTATTTGGTGACCGTACGACGGGCGCAGCTGATACCTTCTTCTTGTAGTTTTTGGGAAATTGCTTGGTCGGAGAGGGGCTTGCTCTTGTCTTCGGTATCGACAATGGTTTGAACCATATCTTTAACGCTCGAGGCAGCAATAGATAGCCCTTTTGCATTGGTATATTCACAGCTAAAAAAAGATCTCAAAGGTAATAACCCTCTAAAGCAATGAAGGTGTTTGCCAGATATGGCTCTGGCGACAGTAGACTCATGAATTTCAAGCTCTTCAGCTATGGCTTTCATCGTTAAGGGGTTGAGCATACCTCTCCAGCTGGAAAAGAATGGCTGTTGTTTTGTTACTAAAACTTCGGCAATCCTATGGAGTGTATACTGGCGTTGATCAACATTCTTCATTAGCCACCGACCGGCATTGATCTTATCATTGATATAGCTTTTGATTTTGTTTGGAACCTTTTTATCCTTGAGCATAGCTAAATACTGAGGTTGTAATCGCATTGTAGGTAGCTGCTCATCGTTGACGGTGATGATAAATTCTCCATTATTTTGGTGTATTTCAATGTCAGCAACTAGAGGAGGTGTAGGTCGGGAAGAGTATGCTAGGCCGGGGTGTAAGTCTAAGTGAGCGATAACCTTGTCGATAGCCTCGCGGACAGCTGGCGTCGACACTTTGAGTTTTTTTGCGATAGCAGGGAGCTTGTTGTGAAGCATCTCTTGGTAATGGTTTTTTATGATCTTATAAGCTAATGAACCCTGTTGGTGATGGCAGCATAGCTGGATGAGTAACGATTCCTGAAGGTTTGAAGCCCCTATTCCATAGGGGGTAAAAGTCTTAATAATAGGTAAGACAGCCTTGAGAGTTTCTTCTGGGATATCGTTTAGTAAAGCTATCTCTATCAGCGGACTATCCAAAAATCCGCGTTTATCGAGGTTGCCAATGATAATTTTTGAGGCCTCTATTTCTTGAGGAGTGTCGAAAACTTCGTGTGCTTGCTGTAATAAATGCTCTCGAAGAGTAGAGGATGAGGTAAGAGAGCTTTCCAGAAAAGCTCGTAGTTTCTCATCAGCATGGGGCTGCTGGTTAGTATAACCGCTACTTTCGTTCATATAGTCTAAAAAATTTTCCGACAAACTTTGAATAGTTTGATAGTCGTCCTCGTCAAAGTCTACTTCTTTGTCGGGAGAGGGTTCTTTGGAACCAGAAGATTCTAGTGAGTTTTCATCGAATTCTTTGTTATCAGCATGTTCGAGAATGGGGTTGTCTTCGATGGCATTTTCTAAAACTGCTGAGAGCTCCGTAATAGGTGCCTGTAAGATATTAAGAGCTTGCTGCATATGGGGGGAAATCATCAGACGTTGATACTGTTTAATAGCTTGCTGATTTTCTTGGTGGATTTCTAATGAAAAGTCTTTAGTCATGTCCATATCCCTAGCCCCATAATTATTATTAGGAGCGCAATTTTAGGCATTGCAAAAGTGTTTCTTGAGATTTTGAGGATAGGGTCGTCAAGGCAGGTTTAATGCCTCTCTCGGAGATTTCAAAGGCTTTCATATTATTGCATACTAACCCATCGAGCTTAACGCCTATCCCTTGAAGGTTAGTGATATTACCCCAATCGGAGAACATCTCCAAAGCAAGCTCGCAAGCGGTGATCATAAAAAAAATCTTTCTTCCGGGGTTTTGGTGGACGATTTTGAAGATTTGTTCCCCAATATAATGGGTGGTAGTGATCACCAGTGGGATGATACGTTCCTGGGGAAGGAAATTAAAAGCTTTGCCGATATAACATTGGCGACAAACTGGGTCGTCGGGGTTTGCATTACAATGAGTAGAAAAACGTTTAGCAGGGCATTCAAAGGGCTTATGACAATAAGAAAAACCTACGATAAGCAACGAATCATCATCACGGAGCTGATCCTTAAAGTCTGCCAAGCTTTTAAGGTTGTAGAGAAAGAGATCTCCTTCACGTCGACGAGCTTTTCTTCGTAAGAGAGATAGGATAAAACGCCAGCTATATTTGAAAGGGTGCTTAAGGAATTGGGCTCTTAATCGTCCCCCGTGATCATATTTTATGAGATGTTTTAGAGCTTTCCAGGGCAGGTTTTTTGCAGTTTTAGTAGTAATACTTATTGGCTGCTTAGGGCAGGCTGTTGTTTTAAGAGGGGAATGCTGAGAGGCTTTTTGCGCTCCTGCTTCCCACTCTTTTTCGGCTTCGTCCCAATGGTGGTATCGATAAAGAAATTTTCTATCCATTGTTAGGAATTTAGGTTTTGTAGCGCAATTTCATGGAAGTCTTCCAAGGTCTCTTCAAGATCTTTACGTTGTTTGGGTTCTAGGTCTGTAGGCCAGTAGCTTTCAAGTTTAGCAAAAGTAGAAGATTCTAAAAATAGTTTGGGAGTATCAGACTTCCCCCAAAAAGGAGGAGCCTCCATGCTTTTTTCGAATAGCTCCTCTACTGTTTGTTGTTGCTCTTCCTCAAAGTGTTGAAGAAAATCTTCTGTATCCATAGTTTCTAAATTTTGGCATAAATAAATTATGAGCGCCAGGGACTGTAGGTCATCATCACTATTGTTGAGGAGGTAAGCAGCAGCTAAGATTTTCCACTCTTGGGGGCTCTCTTTTTTCCATAAAAACTTTGCTGCCTGAAGTTTAGAAGAGTCGTCTGTGCCACATAAAAGTTCTTCTTGCTCTATAGTCCGTAAAGTCTTGGACGCAAGTGAGGAGTCTTTAGGATAGGCTAGTAGTATGTAAGCAGCTTGGCGGCGAACAGTGCGGTCTAGGGCGCTATCGCCCATCACTTTCCTGCAGCTTCGACGCAAGCTATTTTCATGAGGGTTAAAATGGAAAAAGGATGTTATTTTATGCCATAGATGGGTTAGAAAACCCCGCTCTTTGACGATGAAATGCCGTCCCCGCCAGTAAGCTAGGTGGTTATGGGGTTCAAAAGGTTTTTGAGTGTTGATGGTAACCTCAGGGCCGGCGAAGATATTAATTTTTATGGTCATAGCACCCTCTTTTGTCGATATTTTTTAAAGATTGTGGTATTAGAAAGATTTATGTTATCATATATAACAGATCTAAACAATCTAACCTTAGATGAAAATAATACGCAAACATTTTAAAAGTATTTCTTCTACCAACAGTTGGCTGAAAAAGGATCTTCGCTCTTGGAATAACGATGAGATGATGGTCATCAGCTCAGATCAACAAATATCAGGGCGAGGGCGGGGCGAGCGTTACTGGGCTTCACCGGCTGAAGGAAACATTTATCTTAGTTTTGGTTTTAAACTCCCTCTTCCTTGCGATTATGTTGCTAACGTTGCTCAAGTGCTGGCTATTGCGGCCGTTAAAGCATGTCAAGAACTAGGCTTTAAGGTTAAAATAAAGTGGCCTAACGACCTTATTCTTAACGGTAACAAGCTGGGAGGGGTTTTGTGCGAAGTCATAACGGAGCGTGATCATTGCAGAGTGGTAGCAGGGATAGGCTTAAACGTCAACATGTCCTCAGAGGTGCTAGCGTCTATCGATCAACCTGCAACATCCCTAAAAGCTGAAACAGGACAAGAATATGATCATAATGCTATTAGAACTCTTATAGAAAAATATTTTTTTGAGGCTTTGCAAATTTTAAAAGAACAGGGTTTTTACCCTTTTTATCTAGTATTAGATAAGCTGCTATACTTGAAAAAAGAAAAGATCGCCATCGATGACGGAAAGCGGCAATTTGAGGCTGTGTGGGAAAAACTTAATGGCGATGGCAGTATCAGGCTACGTAAGCTTGATGGATCTGTAGTAGATATTGCTGGGGGAGAGATCTCTTATATTAACTAATTATATTAACTAAACTTCATTTAAAGGTAATTTTATATGCGTATTACACCTAATAATAATCTTCATCACTTGTCGCAATCGGCTCCTGTAACACCCGAAGGGCGTCCATTAGACCCACGTGAGGAGGCTACTATAAGAGCTGCTCAGGAAAACCTAGGGCATCTTCAAGATGCCCTATCTGGAGACCACTCTCCCATATCTCCTGCGAGTGCACGTCTTTTAAGTAGTTCTCCACATAATTTTTCGCCTTCATTTAATACGAGCTTGGATAAAATGGTAGAACGAGCAGCGCGGGAACCTTATAGACCTAATGTAGAGGGGAGTGCTCAATATGTGTCCGTAGATCCAGAGAGTGCAATAGTAATGAAGCAAGGAGCAGAAGCATATTTTCATACTACTATGTGTTATGAGATCGACAAATCGCTAGGCTTCAATGTGGTTCCAGAATCAGCCGTTTCATCCGTTCCAAAATATCAGACGGATATAGTTCTCCAAGATGATGGAACTCCTAAGGAATATATTGAAGGGGTAACTGCTCAAGGTACAGCTATCCTTCTTGAGTCTGAAAAAATACCTAATGAAATACTTGAAGTTGTTGATACCCCCTTAGGTGTTTTTTTAACCGATGGCCTACATGAGTGGCACCTAGAGACAAATACTGAGAATGAGCAAAGTGTTCAAAATAATAACATTCTAGATACCCTTATTAAAGAAGGAGGCGTTGAGTTTTCGCAGCTTGAAGCAGCTGATGAAGAGCTATTCTTATATCCTACAAGTGTGCATCGCTATCCTATAATTCAAGACTCAGAGGGTAAACTATACATTAAAATTGGAGAACAGCAGTATGTTCTCAGGACTTGTAAGGATGGTTCTTGCCAAATAGAAGGTTGGCGAGATGGAGCTGCTTATGAGTGGCAAATACTCCAAGAATACGAAGAAGATGTTAGTGATAGTGATAGTGATATAGTTTTTGGATACAGTAGCGATGATGATACAGGTGAGGTCGTTAGCGATAGTGATAGCGATGATGATACAGGTGAGGTCGTTAGCGATAGTGATAGCGATGATGACGTGGAAACAAATGCTTATGTAGTATGTAAAGATTTTATGATCCCTATAGTAGAAGGGAGGCAGATCTCATATGCCGGCAATAGTTATAACGTTTCAAATATGGGCGAGGGTTCTTATGATATAGTCCGTCAAGGTGAATCTAGTAACCCTGATCTTCCGGAAGAATATGACAATGAAGGGATTGATGAAGTAGTGATTGGTGAAAAGCACTATATTACTCCTCAGTCATTTTATCATGAGTTCCAGGGTGATGAGAACCATAAATATGTTGAGCTGGAAGGGAATAGATTTTATTTTGAGAATGGCCAGCTTAGCCTTAAAGATATGCCTTCTTTGGCGCAACAATACATCCCAGATTTATATCAAGGTAATTTGTCAAAGCTTAGTCAGGAAGAGCTTAAGGAATTTTGTGATAAAATTAACTCGCAGAGCTTGATAAATACTATTATCATGAGTGCTCTGGTATCCCCCCAAGATGGTAAAGTCTATTACAAACCTTCTCAGAATAATTATGTTTTTCAAGAGGAAGCTACTCAGCCAGAGGAGTATAAGGTTTGGATGATCGACCTTGATGACACCATGCCCTCCAATAATGAGCAATCTGCTATTATAAAAGATGCCTCTTCCCTGCGCTGTGGTTTATTGGGGCTGCCTAGTTGTCTTAGAGAACTTGGCGCAGATGACAAAAAATATACTTTACAGCAACTGAGGCATGTTCTCGATCAGCGTGAGAAGCTTACGAATCTACTAGGAGAATATCGCCCATTTGTAGAAGAGCATTTTCCTAGTGAGAATCCTGAAGATATCTTCGACGAGCAGCATATTCAAGCTTTTGAAGAAAGACTTAACAACCTTCATCAGTTCTTGGATAGCGAACAAGCTCAAGGGGAGTTTAGCTTATTGGATGTTGTCGGCGCAATTATCCCTTCATATCGTAGAGAATGGGACGCTTATACAGCCGCCGAAACACCGTTAGATCCTATGCAGATAGCTGATTATATAGGTTGTATGCCTGATGGCCTAGCTCAAGATCGAGGTTGGGCGGATTTTACGGCGTCTGATTTGGCTACCCTTTTTTCAGAGGGCAAGGCGGAATAGCCAGCCTGCACTTTCTGGAGAATGATTGAGCAGCTCAGGGGTTTCCTTGAGCTGCTCATTAACTTCTAATACCGTGCCCGCTATGGGAGAATATATCTCGGTAGCAGCTTTGGTGGATTCCAATAAGACAGCCTGCTCACCGTAGTCCAGCTTTTGCCCAACAGTAGGCAAGTCAACAAAAACTATGGCGCCAAACTCCTCGCTGGCATGGGCGGTGATGCCTATTATTCCTCGATCACCGTCGATTTCCATCCAAGTATGAGACTCTTCATAGCGTTGCTTACTCATTTTCAGCAGCTGCCTCTTCATAATAATCTAAAGAGATAGCTTCTGCGGCTTCGATTTTTTTGATAAGTTCCTGCATTAAGTATCGCTGAGCATCGTTACCTAAGAGGCGCTGCCCTTGCTGAATATGGCTTTTTAGGTTGCTGTCTTCAGGGTAGTAGCGATCTTCGACATAAAAGAAACGCATACCTCCATCGGCGGGAGTAGCTATAATAGACCACTCATCAACAGGCAGTGCAAAGACTTCTGTAGGGTTGAGGCGGTTTCGCTCTTCGCGGCGGATGGTAAGCTTTTGAGATGCCAAAGCCCACTGATCAGCCAAATTATTTTTAGAGGGTAGGCTATCTAAGTTGCCTTCTTCCTGTTGCCTATCCTGGCCGACCATACTCCTATCACCCTTAAGTAAGAGCTGTTTAGCACGATGAACATGATGATACAGGCGATGGCTAGCAGCAAAATCTTTGCCGGCTTGCGCAGGCAACGCTCCTTGGGGGGAGTGCTTTTTAAAATGCTGGTAGATAGCTTCTGTTAAGCTGTTTAAAAAGTTTTCTTGCTCAACAGTTGAAGCCCATGAGTTAAAGCTTTTGTTATTGATAGCTTCACCGAATGTTAAGATCTCATACTGAGGAGAGCGGTCTAAGATGGTGATATTATAATAAAGATCATTGTCAGGAGTATAAGAAACTATGCTATTCAAAGGAGCTTTGTCCAGCTTCTCGATAAGTGCTGCGGGGTCGGCTACTTTTAATATGGCGGTCATATTTTCTTTGGGGGTAAGGGCGATAATTTGCTGCTCTTTCGAAGCTTGCTGCAAACTTTCTTCTAACCATTCGGGGTGCTCTGCAACGATATGCTCTCTAGTATATTCATCGACGAGCTCTTTAGTTCGAGGGTCCAAGGTATTTAGCGCTTGGAGTTTTTCCTCAGCAGTATTATGTGGTTGGGAACCTATAATAGGGAACTGATCTTGAAGCTTTTGCCAATTGTCATTTTGAAGTTGCCACTGAGAAGTTTCTCTAACGCCAACTTTAGCCTGTAGGCTTTTTTTGTCGGCGCTAGATAATTCTACCAGGTAACGCTTTTTGACTAGCTCCGGATGATTCTGGGCTACCGCTGTAGGATCTTTGAATTTTGTCGGTAAGCTCAGCTCTTGAGGAGAATAACGGGGGGCGACGGCTTGTAAGTAAGCTTCGAACTTTTGGAGGTCAGAGTAGTCGGCGAGTTGCAGCTCCCCAGGTAAGAAATATGCTTCGACTTCGCTGGTCTCCGAAGCATATTCTTGGAATTCTTCATAAGGTAACGTAGCAGCAAACATGGCATTGCCAACATCGTCGAACATCCTACGGAAGAGCATTACCCTTTTCCAAATGTCAACAGCTATCCTCTGGTCGATATTTAGGCGCCTCAGCTGCTCAGAAAAAAATGTCTGCTCGTTTAATTCTGCCATCTGAGGATGTTGGCGATATGCTTTCAGGTTTTCGCTTAAGTTATATAGAAGGTCGGCCATGACTTCTTCATCAGAAACGTTATAACCTTTGTCTTCAGCAATAATCGAAGCGTTGATAATAAATTCCCCCACCAGATCCATAAAGCGGGGACCAAACCAGTCTTTGAGGTTGTGGTAGCCAAAAAGAGCAAGGTCGAGGCGCTGGAGGTTGGGGTCAGCAGGCAACCAGCTATATTGCCCTTGCTGGTACGCTAGCACTTGCCGCAGCAGCTGTTGTGGAAATTGGCGCTCTGCCAAATATAACATTACTCGATTGTGAAAGCTTCGGGGAGTAGTAGCTTCGGTAGATTTTTTGAGAGCATGGTAATGTTGTCGTAATTCGGGAGCAAAATATCCCCAGATGGTTTCTGCATTGAGAGTAGGTACATCAGGATGATAATAAGGTGTGTAGCGACGCTCACCAGCTAAGCGTGTTTGTAGATCACCTTTTAAAGCCTCTCGGTATTGGGCGAAGAGCATCTCTCCTAATCCGTTGGAGAGAATATCCTTGACGATGACGCCGTCATTCAAGAAGTTAGCCGTCCAGATCGAACCACTGTTAAGAGCGTCTTCAGCATCACTGCCGATAAAGTTTACGAATTTATTCAAATAATCAGTGGAAAATTGACGGCGGTTGATAGCGGTAAAGGCTTTCCGGGAGGGAGGGTGGTTGTTGCCAGAAAGAGCACTATAGGTGCCGAAGAATGAAAAGGAAATTACCACTACGAAAGTGACGACATAAAAGATAATTTTTTGGTATTTTCTGCAAAACGATAGCATATTTCATTCCCATAATAATTTTTGAACTCTAGACTTTAATAGTTGAGAATTAAATATTCAAGGGCTCTCTTAAGCGCTTGCCGAATTTCGTCTAGCTTTTTAGGATCGTCGCTTAGCTGATACGTATGCTTTTTCATGGCCTTGGCAACTTCAAAACCTACAGTTTCTATAAGGAGCTCTTCAGGGGGCATAGTTATCGATATCGATCCTTGATGAAGAAATCCAGCCTTGGTATTGCGCTGAGCGGCGCCTGCGACTTTTTTCCCTTCCATGATGACGTCGTATTTCGTCGGAGCTATCATACAGTAAGTAGGACGGTGAGGGGTATCGTCATCTTCTTGCAGATGCCCCTGCAAGCCTGTGGTGAGAGCTATAGCTTCTATAACGATATTGTTGACAAAGGCATAGTTTTGCAAGGGCGTAATAGAAAAATAGGGGTTATCAGAAGGTACTAATATCGAAAAAGCTAGATCCGCCAAATGGAATATTACCCCTCCTCCTGTCGGGCGGCGAGCTGTTGATAGCCCGTACTTCTTTAATCCTTCAGCTTTTAGCATTTTATGGGGCTTGCTAAAATGACCGTAGGTTAGGCTAGGAGATTCCCAGTCGTAAAGGTGTAGAATAGGAGGGCTCTTTGGGCTTAAAGACGTTAATAGCTTAGCGTCGAGGTCCATATTGGTTTGAGCGGGCTGCCTGCCGCTATCGATAATTTCCCACATCGGTGAGGCTCTCCAATTGACAATTAGGTGAAGTTAAGATATGTATTTAAGGCATAAAAATACAACTTTTATCGATGAGGCAGCACTATGACATTAGATCTAGAACAGTTTGATCCCCAAACAAAACATAACCTTAAAGCTTGGCTTGGCGAAGGTATTGATGAGCAAACTAAAGCAGAAATTCGCCGCCTTATCGCAGAAAATCCTCAAGAAATTACCGACTCCTTTTTTACTGATATGAAGTTTGGCACCGGTGGATTGCGGGGGGTGATGGGTGTTGGCAGCAACCGTATGAACAAATATACTGTTAGGAAGGCTACCCAAGGGTTGGCTACTTACCTTAAAAAGCAGTATCCCGAGCTACCACAAATATCAGTACTCATCGGCTATGATTCCCGTCACAATTCTCGCTTTTTTGCTGAGGAAACAGTAAAAGTCTTGGTGGCCAATGGTATTAAAGCTTTTTTATATCATGAGCTGCGTCCCGTTCCTATGGTATCTTTTGGGGTGCGATATAAAGGTTGTCAAGCGGGGGTGATGATCACAGCCTCCCACAATCCTCCTAAATATAATGGTTATAAGGTTTATTGGAGTGATGGAGGGCAAATTGTTCCTCCTCATGATAAAGGTATTATCGAAGAAGTTCAGCAGGTAGAGAATATCACCGATGTTAAGGTCGGGGAGCTTTCGAGCTCCTTGCTGGAAGTTGTTAAGGATGAGATCGACGAAGCTTACTTTCAAGCTATCCAGCCCTTAAAGATCTGTCCACAAGATGATATCAAATATGGTTCAGAGTTGAGCGTTGTTTATACTAGTCTCCATGGTACTGGGATAACTATGGTACCGCGGGCTCTTGCTAACTGGGGCTTCGATAACTTGACGGTTGTCAACCAGCAGCGTCATCCTGACGGTGATTTTCCTACTGTTGATTCTCCTAATCCCGAAGAAAAAAGCGCCCTAACTATGGGTATTGAGCAGTTGGTAGAATCCCAAGGAGATATTCTCTTGGGTACCGATCCCGACGCTGATAGGGTAGGGGTTGTTGTTATGCATAATGGGGAACCTTATCTTTTGAACGGTAATCAGCTAGGGGCTATTTGCTTATATCATGTTTGCCAGGGATTGGCTAGCCGTGAACTGTTGTTGAAGAATTCGGCTTTTATCAAGTCCATTGTGACAACGGAATTGTTCACTAAGATTGTCGAGTCTTATGATCGCCAGTGCTTTGATGTTCTGCCAGGATTTAAATGGTATGCTGACTTGATCAATAAATGGGAAAGCTGTGGTATCGACCGTAAATTTATCTTCGGAGCCGAAGATTCCTACGGTTACCTTTTAGGGACCCATGCTAGGGATAAGGATGCTATAGTATCTTGCGCCTTAGTGTGCGACGCTGCTTTGCATGCTAAACTGCAGGGCAAAACTTTGGTAGCTGTGCTATACGACCTTTACCGTAAATTCGGTATCCATCGTGAGCTTTTGGAGTCTCTAGAATTTGAGCCCACCAAAGCAGGAATGCAGCAGATGAAAGATATTATGGTGGGAATGAGAGAAAACCACCCTAGCCATCTAGGGAACTATGAAGTTGTGGCTGTCGAAGATTATCTTGCTTTGACTAAAACCAATACTACTACTGGGAAGGTTGAAAAACTTGATATGCCTCCTTCCAATGTCTTGCTCTATCGCTTGGATGATGGAAGCAAGCTTATCATCAGGCCTTCGGGTACTGAGCCTAAAGTGAAATTATATTGCTGCGTAGTCAATAAAGATTTTGAAGATATCGATAGCGGCATCGAAGCTAGCGATAATAAATGCCATGAGCTTCTAGAAGCTGTGAAAAAGATGCTCTAGCGCAGACTATTGTATGTAATGATACCTTTCTGTGGGGGGGTGAGGCGACTCTCCCGCTCCATAGAATTGGATTAGCTGCTCGGAGCGTTCGTAGTGCATGCCTTTGAGATCTTCGTAGATCCTTAAGCCTTTGGCGTTCATACCTTGCTGGAAGTAGAGTACTCCCAGTTTAAAAAGAGTTTCGGTATCATCGGGAACAAGTTGTAAGATAGTTTCATATTCTTTGATCTCTTCTTGAGGCCTTTGAAGATCATGATAGCTATATGCTAGTTGAGCGTGAGTCCATGGATCGTTGGGAGAGTATTCGTCGAGGATCTTGAATTCTTCGATAGCTTGTTGGGCAATATCACGAAAGTTTTCTTGCATCGCCTCAGAAAGCCGTTGGGGAGGGATCCAGCGATCCTCATCATAGCCTTCGACTTTACGAGGATCAATATATAAGCTCGAAAGCATAACATAGCTGTTGGCTAACGAAGCATGAATTTCTAAATTGGTGGGTTCCAGCTTAACGACGTCGAGATGTTCTTCAATAGCCAGCTTTAGCAGATTTTCTTGCATAAAGTGGATATCCTCCCAATGGCACCAGCAGCTGAAGGTTTCTAAAGCAGGCCCCAGATTCTCCAGCCACCTAGGAGGGGTGTAATATGAATATTGGCGGCGGTTAAGGTGCCCTGCTAACTTGCTAGCAGCATGGGCTATAGCCATATGATGTTCTGCAACCCCACTCTGGTAGTTGATGACTTTCTTGCAAGCATCTATATATTGATTACGTAGTGCTATCAGCTGTTCAGGTTTGCGTGTTTGTAAGTATAAACGCATGATAAAATATGCGGATACCGTAACAAATAGTGTTGCTAAACTCATAGCCAATAGCGAAGATTTCACCAAAGTGGTGGCGAAAATTATAAATAAAAGCAGCTCTAATAATGCTGCCCCTAAAAATATAATGTTGAATATGACGTAAGAACGCACAATCTGATCAAAGCGATCTAAGGCGGGATCACATAGTTTTCTAACCTGGTCGGTAAAAAAACGTTCATCGAATTCCAGGTTGGCAGATCGGGGGGTATCGTCCCAATGAGTGGTGGTCATGATCCTCTACAATAGTCTTTTTTATAAGTCACTTCTTATAAGATTGGGGGCAAAAGATGCAAGTTTTTTTTTGCAAAAGCATCGTAAGTTGTCAAGTTCTTATCGAACTGATGGGGTGATTTTTATCTGCAACTCCATCAATTATCTCAAAATGCCGATGACCTTCCTAAGAAAAACGTTGAAAGATTCTCAAAAATGCTGATAAAAGAGAGAATAGGAATAGCTGAGGAACAATAGCCTTGATCGCATGGGGTAAAATGCTAGAAGTTCTATAATTTTAAATTTTTTTAACCAGGGGGGGGGTGACAAATCCTACTAATACATCAGGTAATACACCAGAAATTAAAGCCACTTTTGAGAACGTAAAAGGAAAAACGATAAAACTAGGTACTCTTAATGGACGTAAGGTTATGTATCTTGGTGATAAGCAAGTTACTAGCTTGCGCAAAGAAATTAAACTTATCAGACAGATTGTAAAATCAGAAGATGTATTTGGAAAGTCCTTATTTGATGGTAGCGGAGAAAAAAAATTATTAGTCTTGGCAGAACATATCAAAGAAATCAAAGAATTAGTTGGCACGGCGAAAGAAATAGTCCAAGGAACTGCTAGCTTGGCAGAGAAAGAACGCTATCAAGAAAAAACGTCCTCTTTAAAGCCTATGCAGCTTAACAAAGCGAGGTATTTTTTGAGAGTATTCGAAAAAGTTGCGTCGCCATTGGCGGTCATGGCGGCATCAACAGGAGTGTTGGGTTTAGGAGGTGCAATGGTGATAGGCTCCTTAATAGCATACCCAGGAGGAGTTTTTATAGGAGCAGTTCCTGTTGTGGGTGCTTTTGGAGCTCTTCTGGGTGTGATAGGTGCTAGCTCAATGATTGTGCCATTGTCGCGACTTTGTCGCCCCCCAGAAGCCTTTCTAAAGACAGATTTAGATAGGGGGGTATTTTTGTGGACTTCTGATCTAGTTACTGGAGCAGTGGCCCGTAAAATTTTTTCATTAAACACTGATAAAGTTAACGAATTGGAACAAAAGCTTTTAAACTACACAACCCGGAGAGAAATAAAAGGGTGTACTCAATTGCTTGGAGCTTTAAACCAGCTATCAGCAGAGGAGGAAAAGGAGGAATTGGCAACTCAGGATTCTTTGCAGGATCCTTTTGATTCATTAGCAAAATTGTTAGCGAACTTAGATGTTTCAGAAAGTGAGCAAGAAGAACTGGAGGAAGTAAAAATAAAACTGAAGGACTTCGGAGAAAAACTTCGTGAGTTAGAAAAAAATATGGACGAAGCATCTTGGGTTGAGGATATGTCAGAAAAAAGACGTGAAGAATTAAGAACTACGCTTAATCGCACGTCAGTCTTATTGTTCAATAACTTAGAAGGTTTTGTTAACAAGCGCTTATCCAACCTTTTTGTGAGGCCAATTACGAGTGTTGAATATTATAAAAAAGCAGGAGATTTTTTATCTTTCGTTGAAAAAGAGAAGAGATTGGATAATCTTCCAAAAAGTGTAAGGAAACATGTTGAAGCTTGGCAAAAACAATACACAGGTGGAGGAGTTTTTTTGGCATTGGCGAAAGATATGAAGGACGCTACATTAGAACAAAGACAGAAATTTATAGATTTGTTGAAGTCTCAACCAGTAGATGCCTTTAGTTCGGATGTGAAGGGAAAAATCAAGAGCGCTGTTGAAAACATTTCAATAGAAGATTTAGATGATTCTTATCAAGCCCAACTTTTCCGCTTTATACAAAACTTAAGCTCTTAGAATACCGAGCCCTCTTCTTGATAATAATGAGGGAGGTGATAATACTATTTTACAATTTTCAGCGGGAATTGCTGTCTATATTACGGCAATTATAAAATGTTAATGCTTACTAAATGGAAAAATGATAAATTATAGTAGCTAATCACATTATTTATATCGTTGAAGATAAAGAGTATATGTCTTTGAAGAAAAACGGAATTTCTGGGGTTTATAATAGTTTGCTGGATCGATGGGCTTTCAAGTTTGTTTTCCCTAAGTTATATCCTGCTGCTCAGCCAAAATTTTACCGCTTGCGCAAAGAGAGTGTCGCTGCTGGCGAGCAATGGCAGCAACAGCTTGGAGGAACCTCTATAACCATTAATAGCGGTAAAGAAAAGCTGGACGGTATGTACTTTAGTGCTAGGGAATATCAAAGACGTAAACCACAGGTAGCAGAGATTATCCCTGACCTACCTATTCCTAATATGGGACAACCCTCGCTTGTAAAAGTAGCCGTTATCTGCAGTGGACAGGGTAGATACTGTCATTTGATAAAGCGTCAGCTACTAAATTTTTTGGAGCGCGACATCGACGTAGTGATCTTTGACTATCGGGGGCATGCTAAAAGTACTGGAAAGCCAAGCTATGAAGGTATGTGTCAGGATGCTTTAAGTGCAGGATTGTGGGCTGAGAAGTGCGGAGGTTTTTCGGTAAAAGAGATTTTGTTTTTTGGCCACTCTATGGGGGGCTCTCCCGCCGCTTGGGCCGCAGCAGAGATTGGTGCCGCCTGGCTAGTGCTGGACAGGACATTTGCTTCTATGGTATTGGCGGCAGAAGAGTACTGGAACAAGCGCCCCTCCTTGCGTATGCTAGGGCGTCTCATACCTTTTTTAAAGAGTAAGCTTTTAAAGTTTGTAGCCAACTATTTTCCTTATCCTACTGAAGACCTTATTGCAGGTTTCCAGGGGAAGATTTTGATTATCAGCGCTAACGATGACCAGATTATTCCTTCATACCATGCTGATCGTTTGTTTGCTGCTTGTAAGCAGCCACATAAGGCTGATAAGCAAAAATTAATGTCTGTCCCCGGAGGACATTGTGATGAAGAAGATCGTTTTACCTGGCTTGATGACCTTAGTTCCCAGAAGAGATTTAACGAATTTTTGATGAAAAATATAACGGAGTGAAATACGATGAAAGATGAAATCATCACAGCTATTGATAACGGCATCATAGCTCTTGAGCAGCTTAAAACACCTCGAGGCCTGGAATTTATCCATCAAGCTGCTAGAATCATCGCTGACGCTTTTAAAAACGGTAATAAAGTTGTTATCGCCGGCAACGGTGGTAGCCTTTGCGATGCTGCTCACTTTGCTGAAGAGCTTACAGGGCAATTTAGGTCATTCAGGCCTGCTCTGCCAGCTATAGCTTTGACGGAGCCTGGCCATATCACTTGTTGTGCTAACGATTTTGGCTTTGATAGAGTTTTTTCCCGAGGTGTTGAAGCTTATGGTAAGCCCGGCGATGTTTTTGTGGGTTTGACAACTAGTGGTAATTCCCCCAACATTATTAATGCTATCGAAGCGGCTAAAAATTTGGAGATGGCAACCATTACCTTTTTAGGTAAATCGGGAGGTAAGCTTAAAGGAGTAGCGGATCAAGAGTTGCTCATTGAAGGTGAAACCTCAGATAGAATACAGGAAGCCCATATGACGGCTATCCACATCATCATCGAATGTGTGGAACAAATGCTCTTTGTAGCCCCTCAGCAGGAGCAGGCTATCTTTGAGAATTCTGTAACCCTATCCTGAAAATGAACTTAGGCAGCTGGTGGAGAAAAGCTATCACCGAAGACAATACTAGCCTGGGGGTGCGCCTGTTACTAGGAGCCTTAAGGCCTTGGAGCTGGCTCTATAGCTTTGTCGCCGCTGGACGTAATTGGGCTTATGATAAAAAAATCTTGTCATCATTTCAGGCGACAGTTCCTATAGTAAGTATAGGCAATATTGCAGTGGGGGGCACCGGCAAAACTCCTGTAATACGCCTGTTAGCTGAAGAGCTAATACCGTATGGACGTTTGGCTATAATTTCTCGGGGATATAAATCTCAGGCTTCTAAACAAAAAAATCCTCTGGCATTAAGTTTGGGAGAAGGGCCTCGCTATAATTGCCATATTGCTGGTGATGAGCCCTATATGCTTTCTAAAGCTATTCCTGAAGCTTTGTTTTTCGTCGGAAAGGATCGTGTGAAGGGTGCTGGACTTGCTAGCAAGTATCAGGCCGATCTTATTCTTTTAGATGATGGCTTACAGCATCGCCGCCTATCGCGGGATTACGATCTTATTGTGATGGATGGTAGAGATTTGTTAGGGGGTGGTGCTTGCCTACCTAGAGGCAGCTTGCGGGAGGATCCGCGAGGACTGAAAAGGGCCCACCTCATAATCGTTAACCACCTCCAAAGCTCTGATGAATATTTTAGAGCTCTTAAAGCCATCCGGCAATATGCTAATTGCCCAGTGGTTGGAGGACGCCCTAAGACAACAAATCTCAGGATGCTAAATACCCCCCCTTGTAAACACCGCAAAGGTAAAAAGGTGGCGGCTTTTTGTGGTATTGCTAAACCCGAACGCTTTGTGGAGCTTCTTCAGGAGGAAGGTTATGAGGTAGGGGAGATCTATTTTGTTGGCGACCACGATAATTTTAACCTTGAATGCCTTCAACAATTTGCTTTACAAGCCCAAAAATCCGGCTGTCAGATGCTGATATGTACTGAAAAAGATCTAGCTCGTTTGCCTGAGGATTTGGAGATGTCCTTGCCGGTGGGGATACTAGGAATGAAATTAAAAATCGACTATGGTATCAATGAATGGCATAATTTTGTAACAACTATAAAGGCAAGGATGAAACGCTCATGATTTCACAGCTTTTTCAACAGCAGAAGAAATATATTAATGGCTTTTTCGATAATCTAGACATTCAAAATACCCAAAAGATTTTGGAAGTTATGCAAAAATGCCCTGGAGTAATCTTCTTCACCGGCATTGGTAAGAGCGGCATTATCGCTAAAAAAATTGCTACCACAATGGTATCTACAGGTACTAAAGCTCTATATATCGACCCTACTGATGCTATGCATGGTGATATCGGGATTGTCGGTGAGCAGGATATTTTTGTCATCATCAGCAAAAGTGGCGAAACTGACGAGTTGCTTAATTTGATCCCTTGTATCCGTAATAAGGGAGCTAAGCTTATATCGCTTTCTTCCAAGCCGGGAAGCCGTATAGATCTAGCTTGTGATATGTACCTGAATCTCCCACTGGAAAAAGAACTCTGTCCTTTTGACTTAGTACCAGCGACTTCTGCCGCCATTCAGCTGATTTTCGGGGATGTGTTAGCGATAGCTTTGATGCAAGCCAAAAATTTTAGCCTCGAAGACTACGGTAAGAATCACCCTTCAGGTCGGATCGGTAAGCGTATAACTCTTAAAGTTAAGGATTTGATGGTTACTGGTCAGGGCCTTCCCTGTTGTTCTCCTAATGACAAGCTGCTCGATGTGTTAGTGGAGCTCTCCGACAAAAAATGCGGATGCATCCTCATCGTCGATGACGATAAAAATATGTTGGGTATTTTTACCGATGGTGATTTGCGGCGTGCTTTACAGGAAAAAGGGTCTCAAGTGCTTAATATGCCGATGGAAAGTTTGATGACAGCCGCATGTAGATCTACTGGAAGTGATAATTTGGCGTGGGAAGTTATGCGTGAGATGGAAGGCGATCAACATAAACCTATCATGGTTATGCCTGTCGTAGACGAAGGCAAGCTGGTAGGATTGATTAAAATGCATGATATCATTCAATCGGGCTTATAACCTATGACTAGGGTTGTCACGGGTTATAATCTCTATAGTAGCTGCATCTTTTTTTTGCTAAATTCTATTCTCTGGCTTACACTGCATTATTATTCAATTAAGGTCTAATCTTATGAAACAAGCTTAGACCTTAAGTTTATGATAAGAGGTATAGATGTTGATGGGGCGCTTGATTGTAGTTTGGACGAGTATTTTACTAATATCTGGAGGTGGAAAGCTTGCAGCACAATCTTCTGGCCAGGAATTGGCATATCAATATCCTTCTTGTTTGACAGCATGGGCTAACATAGCTTTTGTGGGCCCTCAGCTGCACTGGCAGGGGATTCTGACTATCGCACTGCTGATCATAGTATTGATAGTTTTGGTCGGAGAATTTTTTACCCCCGATATTGTAATGCTGGCGGGGGCTAGTGTCCTCTTTTTGACAGGGGTTTTGTCGCCTAAGCAGTTTTTGAGTGGTTTTACTCACGACGTGATTTTAACCTTAGCGATGCTCTTTATTGTCACCAGGACTTTGGATATTACGGGCGTGTTAAACTTCGTCGCCAAGCATATTTTACCTAGGAAGGGAAATAGAATTAAGCAGCTTTTGTCGGTGATGGTTCCTCTTAGTGTTAGCTCGGCTTTTCTAAATAATACCCCGATAGTGTTGATGATGACCCCTGTTATACGTCGCTGGGCTTTGCGCCATAAGCTTGCACCCTCTAAGTTTTTAATACCTTTGTCCTATGCCACCATCTTGGGAGGTTCCTGTACTTTGATCGGAACTTCTTGTAATTTGATCGTCGATAATATGATTCGCTCTCAGTATCCTCAGTCTGGCCTGGGGTTTTTTGAATTAGCTTATATAGGTTTGCCCCTGGCTGTAGTGGGGGTGTTGTATATAGTATTTATAGGGTATCACTTGTTGCCTTCTCGGATAGATCCTCAGACGGCTGTTGTGAAGCAGGCTAGGGAATTTACTGGAGAATTTGTGGTAGAGGATGGCTGCCCATGGACTAAAAAATCCTTGCTAGAGATAAGCGATAAATACCTTGAAGGGGGGGCAATAGTAAAAATCGAGCGAGGAGGTGTCGCTCTTAGTGTTTCTGAGGCTGAAAATCGCATCCAAATAGGTGATCGTTTTCTTTATGCTGGAGATATCAAAGGTATCGCTAAGCTTCATGCTGTTTCGGGGTTGCATTCTATTGCTGATCCTCATTTTCAGCTAGACATTAGTTCTTCACACTTCTCTGAGATTGTCATTTCTCCAACATCGTCATGGATTGGAAAAACTATTGGATCCCAACGTTTTAGAGATCAGACGGGGGCTTCCGTCATAGCGGTATACCGTCAGGGGAAGAGAATCGACAAGCCTATTAAGGATATTGTTTTATCTGCCGGCGATGTTTTGATGTGTTTATCGGGAGAGCCTTGGAGTCAGGATGACTTCTATAATAACGATTATTTTAATATACGCCATTACGAAAAGTTGCCCTTATTAGACCCTCGCAGAGGTATAATAGCCGTAGGAGCTTTGATAACCATGATTGCTTTAGCAGCTTCAGGGGTGCCTATGTTGATAGCTAGCTCTTTAGCGGGGCTAACTCTAGTAGTTACAGGTTGCATACCTTTAAGAGAAATCGCTCCAAGTATTCGTTGGAGTGTTTTGATTCTTATCGGATCAGCGCTTGCTTTTGGTAAAGCTTTGCATCAAACAGGCGTTGATCAATATATTGCTAAAAATCTTCTCCCTTTTATTGGAAGCAATCAGTATCTGTTAGTAGGAGGCGTTTTCTTGATGACAATGCTAGCAGCTCAGGTGATTACTAATAATGCCGCTGCATTGTTAGCATTCCCTATTGCTATCGAGGCTGCAAGCCTTGCTGGCTTTGATAATCCTATGGCTATCAAAACCATCGGAGTTACCGTAGCTATTGCTGCGGCCTGTTCCTTTGGCACCCCTATAGGTTATCAGACTAATACCATCGTCTATGGACCAGGGGGGTATAAGTTTACCGATTATACTAAAGTAGGTACTCCTTTGAGCTTGTTGGTTTTTGTTATAGCCACGACTTTGATACCTCGCATCTGGCCTATGATCTAACCCTCAACTAGGTTTCTATCATGGGTTTGAATAGCGCTGAAGTTCTTCTTCAATCTTTTCGAAAGAGACCTTTTGGGTAGCCTCGCTAATCCCGGGGCATTCTTTGCCGGCCTGTTGCCATGTTTCGGAAGACTTTAAATTATGGGGCCACCATGGAAAAGTGCTGCACTGTACAGGACGTACTGGGTAAATAGTGCAACGTCCTTCTTTAAGAAAGACGCAGTCATAGTCGCCATTTGGTCTTTTTATTTCTATTAAGGAATAACGCCCCTTGACCTGACGGACATATTTAAAAGTAAAATCGTAGATGTTAAGATCTAAAAAGGCGGCAATCCTTTTAATTTCAGCTTCAGTAAGCCATACATATCCGCTGCAACCAGTACAGCATCGTCCGCAGCCTTGGCATTCAAAAGGCAGGCCTTCTTTGTACCATTTATTCTTCATTGAACAGCCCATGAAATTTGTCTTTAGCAGTTTTATGATGTTTACTATTTTCTTCCTCGCCAAATAGGCGCTTGGAAACTTCATCAGGATTAGTATAAAAGGTTGTTTTTTCATCAGTAACCTTAAATTCTTCACAGAAATTGACCTCTTCTCGGTCGCGTATAGGTTCAGTATCAGGTGCTCGGCAGTCGTTAGGTGCTCCCGGACGATAATATTTACAGTTAACGCAGACATGTTGCCAGGCGCTGCATTGCTGGCATACTGATCTGTATCCTATTTTATTTTCTATGTCGCTATTATTATAGCCGCATTTCCAGCATAACATAAATACTTCTCTCGCTACTATTATAGGATAATCATTCTATCGCATCACACTTTAAATTAACACCTACGATTAGTAAGTGGTAGTGGGATATAGGAATCGGTCCCGGAGGTATAAATTAGCATTACCTGGCATTTTATTTGGATATAGGGGATGATTGTTGAAGGTGGTAGTAAGCCGTTTTATGTTTGGGGGAGGAGAGGTTTTATGGTTCGAATATTTTTATTATATGCTTTGTTTGCTGCTGTATTTCCGGTAGGTAAGATTGCTCTTGGTGCTGGTTCGCCTCTAGCATTGGTGAGTATAAGAATGACCGTGGCTGGAAGCTTGATGATTCTCTATAGTTTTTTGTTTAAAAAAGAAAGTTTGAGGGGGATTACGCTTAAAATGGCCGGTAAAAGTAATCGGTCACGGGTATAGATTAAATAGCTGAACAAGTAGTGCCCGACCTGGCAGCTTGTATAGCACTAGTTAAAAAATCCCAGACTGATCGAC